>JBEBAF010000156.1:0-12566 GCA_041159045.1 Actinomycetota bacterium | reverse complement strand
GCCCGATCGCTGATGATGCAGCCGCGTGTCTTCCTCTTCGACGAACCATTCGGCGCGCTCGATGAGATCACGCGCGAGAAGCTGAACGACGATCTGCGTCAACTCTTCATCGAGCACGGTTTTGCCGGCTTGTTCATCACGCACTCGATCTCCGAGGCCGTGTTCATGTCGACCCGCGTACTGGTCATGTCACAACGACCCGGCCGCATCGTCGACTCGTTCGACGTTCCGTTCGGCGATGAACGCGGACACGATCTTCGGTACGAGCCCGCTTTCGCTCAACTCTGCGGCGAAGTCTCTCACGCACTCAGGGCAGCCGAATGACGAAACAGCGCAACTTACGAACGTTCGCCCGCGATCTGATGGGGCCGATCGTCGTGTTCGGACTGTTCATAGGTGCGTGGTACCTCTTGTCGATGGCCGTCCTCCCCAGAGAGAAGCGGTTCCTCCTTCCACCACCCCACCGCGTGATCTCGCAGGGTTTCGGCGTGTGGCACGCGGGCGACCAACGCGGCCTTTATCCGATCCTCATGTCGCTGTGGGACAGCGCAAAAATCGCATTGCTCGGCCTTCTCATCACCATCGTGATCGGCATGGCCCTCGCCACTTTGATGAGCACCCGAAAATGGTTCGAGCGCGCCACGTGGCCTTACCTGGTCGCCATTCAGTCGGCGCCGATCCTGGCGCTCACCCCGTTGATTCGCGCATTGATCGGCGGCGTCACAACACAGCGACTGTTCGTCGTTGTTCTCATCGCGATCTTTCCGATCGTGTCGAACACGTTGTTCGGACTTCTCTCGGCAGACTCCGGTCAACACGACCTCTTCACCTTGGCGAACGCTTCCCGCACGACACGCCTGCTCAAACTCCAGATTCCTGCGGCGCTTCCGAACATCTTCGTTGGCCTGCGCATCTCTGCCGGTCTGGCGGTGATCGGCGCGGTGGTGGGTGACTTCTACTTCCGTCAGGGCGGGGTCGTGGGAATCGGCGCCCAGATCGACGTGTACCGGCAGCGCCTCTGGGGCTCCGAGTTGATCGCGTCGATCATTCTCGCAAGCGCACTCGGACTCATCGTCTTTCTCGCCTTCACCTGGGTCGGCCACCGCATCATCGGAAAATGGCATCGCACAACGCGCGGTTCCTGACCAACCACCTGCCAGACTCCTTTACATGAGTCTGCACACCGCCCGTCGCTTGACTGCGATCTGCGCCCTGTCCGTCGCCGCCGCCGCTCTGGCGTCTTGTGGCGGATCCGACGGCGAATCCTCCACCGCATCCGGCAACGGCATCCTCGCTGATGTGTGCCCAAAGAACGTCGTCATTCAGACCGACTGGAACCCCGAGGCCGAGCACGGCTTCCTCTACAACCTCGTGGGCGAGGGATACACGGTCGACACGGAAGTCGTCGCGGTCAAAGGACCACTCGTCTCGGAAGGCGAAGACACCGGAGTCTCGATCGAGATCCGCGCCGGCGGACCCGCGGTCGGATTCCAACCCGTCATCTCCGAGATGTACACCAAGCCGGAAATTCTTCTCGGGTTCGTTTCGACCGACACCCAGATCGCCAAGTCGGTCGAGTTCCCCACCAAGGCAGTGATCGCGCCATACAACATCAACCCGCAAATCATCATGTGGGATCCGGCGACCTACCCCGACGTCAAACAGATTGCAGACCTCAAGGCGAAGAACGTGAAGGTGCGTTCGTTCCCCAGCGTGTCGTTCATCAAGTTCCTCGTGCAGTCGGGAATTCTCGACAAATCCCAAATCGACGAAACCTATGACGGCACACCTGCATCGTTCATTGCGGCAGGCGGCAAAGATGCCCAACAAGGCTTCGGAACGTCCGAGCCGTTCTTGTACGAGAAGGTTCTGAAGGAATGGTCGAAGCCGGTCGGCTATCAGTACATCCATGATGCAGGCTGGACCACGTACGCGCAGTCGCTGGCAGGCAAGCCCGATGTCGTTGAATCGAACAAAGCATGTCTCGCCAAGCTCGTACCGGTGATCCAGAAGTCACAGGCCGAATTCGTCACCAACCCGGGCCGTGCGAACGCGATCATTCTCGATGCGGTGAAGAAGATCAACAACGGTTGGGTCTACACGGCCGATCAAGCCGCCGCATCGGTCGAGAAGCAACTGACCGACAAACTCGTTGCCGACAGCCCCGACGGTGTTCTCGGATCATTCGACATCGACCGCGTAACCGCATTCATCGCCAAAGCAACGCCCATCTTCGAAGCTGAAGGCAACAAGATCAAGGAAAGTCTGACAGCGGATGATCTCGTCACGAACGAATTCATCGACACGTCAGTGTCGTTGGGCAAGTAACCCCAACGAAGTCGCGATCAAGCGTCGCGTGCCGCACCGTGCTTCTTGACAACGGGTTCCTTGTCGCTCCAGGGGAAGTTGATCCACCGATCGGTGCGCTTCCAGACATAGTCACACCGAACAACCGATTGCGGCTTTTCGTACAAAGCAACGACTCGCGACTCGGCGACTCGCCCCTCGCAGAATTCCTTCACCAATTTCAAGGTGTGGCCGGTGTCGGCCACGTCATCGACGATCAGAATTTTTGCATCGCGCACCGAAACGAAATCGGGAACCGGAGGAAGAATCATCGGCATGTCGAGACGTTCGTCGACGTCGGTATAGAACTCGACGTTCATCGTGTAGGTGTTCTTCACCGACAACGCGTACCCAAGCGCGCCGGCAAGGAAGAGTCCGCCGCGTGCAATCGCGAGAATCATGTCGGCGTCGTACCCCGAATCTGCGATGGCCTTGGCCAGGTCGCGCGAAGCCTCGCCGAAACCGTCCCACGAAAGGATTTCACGCTCGTTCGACACATCCGCTCCTGTTCGGCCCAATCATCGAGTCTCGACGACGATCCGAAACTAGCCGTTCACTGCTCGTACGGACAATGCCGACAGCCGCTGCCGCAGCACCGACCCCGTGAAGCGAGGAAGACCGAAGTCATCACACTGCGTCGGGTTGCAGGGTCGATGTAAACGGGGTCGCCCGCGGCGATCGCCGCAGCGTGAGCCCGCATGATGCGCTCGCGGGATTCGGTATTGGCTGGAACCCGCGAAGGGATCGGAGAATCAGCGTGATTCGGACGCAAAGGAGCGATGCGTTCGGCCACTGAAAGAACTTACCCAGTCACACGTCATCGTTAGCATCCCAATGTGGATGTCGATACGCGTGAACCCTCGATTGGGCGATCCACGCCAATCACCCACCGCTCTTTCAGATTCGGCTTCTGCGACCCGTGCGTGAGCGTCCGTCCGGCCGATGGTGCACGGCACGACTCTCCTCTCCTCACGATGGTCTCCGCAACCATCGATGGCCCGGCCTGGCTGTCGGTCGACACGCATGGCGACATCAGTCACGGTGGCCCCGGGGCCGACGTTGCCACGACATGGAATCCCGACCCGAATGGCCGTCGCGACCACTTCACCGAGCTCGATTCAGCGCATCCCCTGATCAATCGCCTGCAGCGCGACTTTGGCCACGTACGCATCGGCGCCTCCGGCGACGTGTACAAGTCATCACTCACCGCCACGCTCGGCCAGCGCATCACAGCTGCCGAAGCCGTACGCCAATGGTCCCGGCTTTGTCAGGCGTTCGGCGAACCGATCGACACGCCAGCGGGCACTCTGATGACTCCCCCTCAGCCGCGAGAACTTGCCGAATTGGCGCCTTTTCAACTTCACCGATTCGGCATCGAGGAAGCACGCGCCCGCACCATCATCGCCATCGCGCGCGTCTTCGGTCGCCCTGGGTCACACCACTCCGACCCAACGCGGGCCTTCGAACGCGTCTGTGCCGATGCAGCCCGATTCGGGCCGTGGACCCGTGCACTAGTGGCCGCCGAAGCGTTCGGTGATCCCGACGCGGTGCCCATCGGAGATTTCCACGTGAAGAATGTCGTCGCCCACGCGCTGCAGGGAAATCCGCGAGGTACCGACGACGAGATGCTCGAGACACTGCGCCCGTACGCGGGTCAACGCGGACGCGTGATCATGTGGTTGGGTCTGGCCGGCATCTCAGCACCAAAATTCGGGCCTCGTCGAACAAATCCCGATATTCGACGTCTCTGACTCGCGGCGCGTTCAGCGACCGCTGGCGGCGATGGCTTCGCGCGCCGACCAGAAGCCGGGCCAACTCTTCGACACCACGGCAGGGTCGTCGATCGAGATTCCGGAAATCCGTGCGGCGACGACGGCGAAACACATCGCCAAGCGATGATCGTGATGGGTTCCCAAATGAGCCCCAACAAGCGGACTCGGTTCGATGATCAATCCGTCGTCGACTTCCACGATCCCCGCTCCGCACTTGCGCAGTTCAGCTGTGAGGTCACCGAGGCGGTCACTCTCTTTGTGGCGGATGAATCCAACTCCACGGATACGGGTTGGCCCGACAGCGAACAATCCGACTGCCGCCACGGTTGGTACGAGGTCCGACATGTCAACCATGTTGATGTCGATGCCTTTCAAGGGTTGCGACAAGTCGCGACGCACCGTGATCGAGTCGAGTCCACGATCCACTCGGCACCCCATCAGGGCAAGCACATCGGCAAAAGCTGCGTCTCCTTGCAGCGACGTGGTCCCCAACCGTTCGATCGTTACCGCGCCGCCCGCGACCGCCGCGATGGCAAGTGGATATGAGGCCGAGGATGCGTCGGGCTCGATCGCGTAATAGCGAGATTCGTAGCGACCTTCGGGAATCTCGAGCCGCAGACCATCCGCCCGTTCAAGCATCTCGATCTGCGCACCAAAATCACGCATCACCGCGACGGTCATGTCGATGTACGAATTCGATACCCGATCACCTTCGACCACCAGCCTCAACCCGCCGCGCAGGTAGGGCGCAATCAGCAGCAGCGCACTGGTGAACTGACTGGACACTCCCCCCGGGATCGAAATCTCGCCGCCACGCAAGGCGCCGAGTGAAACTTCGACGGGAAGGTGACCCGTGCGATCGAGAGGATTCACGTGACCACCCAGTTGGGCAAGTGCATCGTGCAGATCTGCCATCGGCCGGGCGCGCAACGCTTCGCCGCCGTCGATCACCGATGGTCCGTGACGGAGAGCGCACAGGGCCGTGAGGAATCGAGACGTCGTGCCGGCCAACTTTGCATCGACTCTCACGAAACGATCGGATGCGAGATCGATCCCGCCGTCGAATCGCATCGTGCCGGACGCGACCTCATCGACAGACAAGCCGAGATCGCGCAACGCGTGGACCATCGCAACGGAATCATCGCCATCGGGAATGTTCGCAACTTCCGTACCGTTACCCGCGAGAGCTGCACATACGAGCGCCCTGTTGGCGATGCTCTTGGATCCGGGCACGGAAACCGTGCAATCCACCGGCGAGTCGATGACGGCTATGTGTCCGTGGCCGGCCATCTCAGCGCCCCGGTTTGAAGCCGCGCGCAATCAAGCCACCGCGAAGCAACTCGACCTGACCCTGTTCGACGAGCACCACGGCAACACCGCGATCTCCTTCGGCCGAGTGCACGACCTCGAAGTTCGCGAGGTTGACATTGAGTTCGGCGGCGAGGGTGAAAATCTCGGCTGCAGACCCCGCGCGGTCGGGAATCGGAATGCGTACCTCGACTGCGTCTTCGATTGAACGAACACGCGCCGGCAAGTTGCTGCGTGCCTCGCGCGCCCGCAGCAACATGGCCTCGAGCGCCGACGAGTCTTCCTTCGCCACGGTGTCGCGCAATTGCGAAAGCCCCCCGATGAACTCGTCGAGCGTTGCCACGATTGCATTCCGGTTTGCCCGACATATGTCGAGCCAAATGCCCGGCTTGCTCGACGCAATGCGTGTCATGTCGCGGAAACCACCGGCGGCCATGCGCAACAACGATGCATGCTCTTCCGAGCGTTGGTCGGCGAGAGTCATCAGCGTCGCCGCCGTGAGGTGAGGAATGTGGCTGACCACCGCGATGAGACGATCATGGTCGTCGGCAGACAAAGCGAGAACGTTTGCGCCGAGAAGATTCGCGACACCTGCCGTCAGCGCGAAGACGTGATCGGGCGTTGCTGCCGTGGGCGTCAGGATCCATGTCGCGCCGTCGAAGAGTGTCGCGTCGGCACCGTCGAGACCGTCGAGTTCGGACCCCGCCATCGGGTGGCCGCCTATGAATCGGGCGTCGTCGATCGAGGCGACCAACGGACCCTTCACACTCCCGACGTCGGTGACGACCCCTCGTGTTGCCGCAAGCACCGCGGCCACCTCGGAACCGAGTTGAAGAACGGGAACCGCAACGAAAGAAATTTCGGCGTCTGGATTCAATCCAACTGCACTTGTGATGCCGCGCTCGACGGCAGCCTCGGGGCGTCCGGGATGCGGGTCGGACCCGTGAACCCGCCACCCCGCCGACACCAATCGAGCAGCGATCGAACCACCGATCAGGCCGAGGCCGATGACATTTGCGGTCCGTTGCGCCATGGAAGAAAACCCTACCGAGGGTCGTGCTCGGCCATGGCCTCGATTAGCGACCGTCGCTCGGCCAGTGACAATTCTCGCCATGTACCGGGCTTCAGACGCGTGTCGACCAACGGACCGATTCTCGTGCGGACCAATCGATCGACTTCGTGCCCAATTGCTTCGATCATGCGGCGGACTTGTCGATTCCTGCCTTCGTGGATCGTCATCGAAAGAGTCATGTCGCTGCGCTGACTGACCTTGGCGGGCGCGGTGACACCATCGTCCAGTTCCACGCCCTGACGCAACCGCTTGAGTTGGCTTTCGTTCAGGCGCGGATTTCCACGCAAGAGAACCAAGTACTCCTTCTCGACACCTTTGCTGGGATGGGTGAGAAAGTGAGTCAGTTCTCCATCGTTCGTCAACAGCAACAGACCCTCGGTTTCACCATCGAGACGACCCACGGGAAACACGCGCGGGCTTTGAGGTACCAAGTCGACCACCGTCGGACGACCTTGCGGATCGTGGGCGGTTGATATGACTCCGCGCGGCTTGTTCAGCAGGTAATACACGAGATCGGGTCGCACACCGATCGGCACCCCGTCAACAGCCACGACATCGAGCAACGTGTCGACGCGACGACCAAGCTCGGCCACCTCGCCATTCACCGTGACCCGCCCGTCGGCTATCAACTCCTCGCACAAGCGGCGACTGCCCCAACCCAACGCAGCCAGGACCTTCTGCAGACGTTCGCCGTCGTATTCGATCATTCTGTTGGTCAGTCGTTCGAAGATTCGCTTGTGTCGCCTTGCGCACCGCCGTTGAAGTCGGCCTCGACCGGGGTGATGCGCAACGTCGCCTCGAGAGCTTCGACGATCTCTGCATCGGGCACGAACTCGGCCAATGGCGGAAGTTCATCGACGGCGTTCAGGCCCAACTTTTCGAGGAACAGCGGCGTGGTTCCCCACAGCACAGCCTGGCCCGGCCCGTCATCGCGACCGCGTTGTTCGATGTAACCACGCCCTTGAAGGGTCCGGAGCACGGCGTCGGGATCGACTCCACGAATAGAAGCGATCTGGAGACGAGAGATCGGCTGCTTGTAGGCAACGATCGCGAGAGTCTCGAGCGCCGCGGCCGAAAGTCGCGCACGCTGGCCGTCGAGCACGAATCGCTCGACATAAGCCGACACATCGGGGTGACTCTGGAATCGATAGCCACCGGCGACCTTGACGATTTGAAAACCACGGCCTTGTTCGACATAACCGAGCTCGAGCGAAGCGATGACATTCTCGATCGTTGCCGTCGGGGCTTCGAAGAGCTGTGCCAATAGTTCGACCGGCACGGGTTCGATGGCCACCATCAAGATGCCTTCGATCGCGCGGGCGATCTGTTCGATGTTTTCGTTGTCCATGTGCGGGTCAGCCCTCGTAGTCGTCGATCGTGAATGCCGCACTGGAGGCGACGGCTTCGTCACCGATCCAACGCACCTGAATATCACCGAATCGTTCAGCCTGCTGAAGGTCGACCAGACCTTGCTTGTACATCTCGAGTAGTGCAAGAAAACGAACGACGACTTCCAATCGTTCGACGTGCGACGCAGTGAGTTCGCGGAAGGTGATCGAACGATGCCCGGGAAGCGTTGCCACGAGCTCGCTGACGGCATCGGCAACGCTGGCGCGGACAGGCGCAACGTGGAACAGATCGATCTTCGGTTCCGGCCTGGGTGTGATGGCCCGAATCATCGCCTTGAGAAGCTTCTCAGGCGTCACTCCCTCCATCAGGTCGGGCATCAAGTCGGCGAAGCGCTCGTCGGGACCGACGACGCGCGGGAACGCCCTGTCTGCGAGGTCGGACAGCTGCTGAAGAACGCGTGACACGTCTTTGAAGGTCTTGCATTCGAGAAGCCGGGCCAACAGAAGGTCGCGTTCTTCCCAGAGAGCCAACTCTTCGTCAAGATCGACGTCTTCCCTGCCCGGTAGCAATCGGCGTGCTTTCAACTCGACCAGCGTCGAAGCGATCAGCAGAAACTCAGTCGCGATTTCAAGATCGAGGTCTTGCATGCGCTCGATCTCAGCCAGGTAGGCATCGACGATGTGCGAAAGCGAGACCTCGTGGATGTCGACTTGCTCGCGAAGGATCAGGTGCAGCAGCAGATCGAATGGGCCCTCAAAAACGGGGGTGGAAACTGCGTACGGCACCAGCCAAAACTTACTCGCCCGACCCCCGACCCGACGACTACAGTCCGCCCGTGGCCCGAGTCCTTTCCTGCATCCAGCCCACCGGTGCCGTTCACCTTGGCAACTACCTCGGAGCCCTCCGCGAATGGGTGAAGGGCCAACACACGAACGACGTCTTTCATGGCATCGTCGACCTGCATGCGCTCACCATCACCGAAACACCCGGTGTTCTCGGAAGCAACTCTCTCGAGCTCGGTGCAATGCTTTTTGCAGTCGGCCTCGATCCCGATGTCGCGACGATTTTTGTCCAGAGCCATGTTGCCGAGCATTCGATTCTCGGATGGATCATGGAATGCACCGTGTCGTACGGCGAACTTTCACGGATGACGCAATTCAAGGACAAGGCGGCCAAACGTGAAGCCGACTTCGTTTCGGCCGGGTTGTTCACCTATCCCGCTCTCCAGGCTGCCGACATCCTCCTCTACGACGCAAACGAAGTTCCCGTCGGTGCCGATCAACATCAACACATCGAGATCACCCGCGACATCGCGATCAGGTTCAACCACCGTTTTGGTGACACATTCGTGCTGCCAAAGGCCGTCACCCCCGCAGAAGGTGCGCGCGTGATGGATCTCCAAGAGCCGACCAACAAGATGTCGAAATCGGCGAATTCCGATGCCGGCTGCGTTTTCCTGCTCGACGACCCCGCCGCCATCATGAAGAAGTTCAAGCGCGCGGTTACCGACTCCGACTCCGAAGTCAGATACGACCGCGAAGCAAAACCGGGCGTCTCGAATCTTCTCGACATTCTGTCGGCCGCAACCGGGGTCAAACCGGTCGAACTCGCCGCGCGCTACACGCAATATGGTCCGCTGAAGAACGACACAGGCGAAGCTGTGGTCGAGATGGTGAAGCCAATCCAACAGCGTTATGCGGAACTGATGTCGGATCGAGGCGAGCTACAACGCCTCTTGCGCAAGGGTGCCGACAGAGCGCGCGTCGTGGCGGCTGCAACCCTCGATCGCGCAAAGAACGCGATCGGCTTCCTTCCCTACTGATCGTCGGCTGCACGAATTGCGCGGGCGATTTCGTCGACGCAGGAACCGGACACCAATTCGATGGTTCGTGGGTTGGCACCAACTTCGGCCAACATGCGACCACCGAGCCGTTCGTGGTCTCGGTAGATCATCATCTTTCTCGTTATCGGCCACAACGTCGCCACCGAGCGACCGATACGACCGAGCTCCGTCGCCGACTTCCCAACGTCGTGCAACAACGCTGCCGCGATTTCGTCACGCGTCGCATGAGGACAGGTCAGCACGAACCGTCGTGTCACCCCCACCGAGTGGCGTCGGTCGACGGGATTGAGACGCCGCCACAAACCCATCTCGGCATCGCTCAGGATTGTCGCCGCATAGTTGTCGTCTTCACCCTCACTCAAAACGGGCCGCCCCATCTCGATGAAGCGCCGCACCAAATGCGCAACCTTCGACTTCATTCCGACACCTCGTGCGTGGGCGTTCGCGTCGCCTTTCTGGAAGCACGTCGAGCTCGTGGATGTGCCTCGGAGTAGACCTGCCACAGTCGTTCTTGCGAAACCCGCGTGTACACCTGAGTCGTGGCAATCGATGCGTGACCCAGCAATTCCTGCACGATGCGCAAATCGGCACCATGATCGAGAAGATGCGTTGCGCAGGTGTGACGCAATGCGTGGGGCGAAAGTTCGCGCTCGAGGTCGGCACGCACACCTGCGTCACGGACTATCAAGAACGCAGCTTGACGCGTCAATCTACCTCCGCGACCGCCGAGAAAAACGGCATGCGCATCGTCTCGACGCCTCCACCGCACTGGCTCCATGGCCGAACGCCCATCAGTGATCCACTCTTCGAGCGCCGCGTGAGCGGCAGAACCGAACGGAACCACCCGTTCTTTGGCACCTTTACCGAACAGCCGTACGAGCGATGCCTCCATGTCGAGATCCGCGAGGTTGAGGCCGCACACCTCGGAAACCCGGGCGCCGGTGGCGTAGAGGAACTCGAGCACCGCGCGGTCACGCAGGTCCTGCGGCTCGTCCCCCGTCACCGATGCAATGACCGCCGAAATCTCGTCCTCGGACAACGGCTTCGGTATTCCCGCCGGCTTCGCGACTCCCTCTGCCATTGCGGCAGGATCGTCACGGCGAAACTCTTCTTCGACCATGAAACGGTGCAGCATCCGAACGGCTGCAAACTGACGAGCAAGACTCGACTTCGCCGCACCGGTCTTCAGGCGTTGGGCGAGAAAGTTCTCGATATCCGACACCGCGACGGAGCCAAGATCGGATTTTCGTGCCAGCAGCCACATCTCGTACTGAACGAGGTCGCGACGGTACGCCTCGACGGTGTTGCGTGATCTTCCGCGCTCGACCACCATCCAATCGAGAAACTCCTCGATCTCTTGCGACGGCTGATATGTCGACGGTTCGGACATCTACAGCAATTCTGCTACCCACTGCAGGCCAATGATCGTTTTCGAGTCGGTGATGTGTCCCCGCCGACATTCTTCGAGCGCCTCGGCAAGACTCAGCTCGCGGATCTCCATGTGATCCTCTTCGGGGCCATGGCGCTCGACCGGTACCGCCGACAGTCCACAACACGCGAAAATATCGACCATCGAGTTGGTGATCCCCGGAGCCGACGCCATACGCCCGAGGAAACGCCAGTGCTCTGCGCTGTAACCGGCCTCTTCGGCCAGTTCACGGCGGGCGGTCAATTCGGCGGGTTCATCAGCCACGTCGCGCATCCCTGCCGGAATTTCCCACATCACGTCGCCAAAAGGGGCGCGAAACTGGCTCACGAGAACCGTGGTCACATCGGTTGGCTCGAGGCCTGCGAGCGAGTCGAAATCGGCGACTTTTACTACGACAACACCAACGGCACCCGGCGAATCGACATACGTACGGACGAACTCTTCCCCGTCGGGCGACGACAAATGGTTTTCAACGAGAGTCCATACCGCCCAAGAGTGCAGGGCTTCTCGTCGACGCGAGCGAAACACGAAATCAGCGTGCGGAGGCCGAGGCCGGCTTGGCCGCGCGTCGTGCGAGTGCCGCTTCGATCAGGCCAACGAACAACGGATGAGCGCGGTCGGGGCGACTCTTGAATTCCGGGTGCGCCTGCGTACCAACCCAATATGGGTGATCAACAGCCTCGATGAATTCAACCAGGCGACGGTCGGGGGACGTTCCGCTGCACAGGAAACCGCTCTCTTCGAACCGTGAACGGTAGGCGGAATTGAATTCGTACCGATGTCGGTGGCGCTCGCTGACGACGGGCTCGCCGTAGGCGTTTGCCACCTTTGATCCGGGCGCAAGCACCGCGTAGTACGCACCCAGACGCATCGTGCCGCCTTTGTCGCTGACATCACGCTGGTCGTGCATCAAGTCGATGACAGGATGGGTCGTTGCGGGGTCGAACTCGGTCGAATTGGCGTTGGCGAGGCCGAGCACGTTGCGTGCAAACTCGATCGTCATCACCTGCATGCCGAGACACAGCCCAAGACAAGGCACTTTGTTCACGCGCGCAAATTCAGCGGCGGCAATTTTGCCCTCGATTCCGCGCGGGCCGAACCCTCCGGGAATGACAAGCCCATCGAGATCGGACAGACGTCCGGCCGCAAGCAACCCTTCCACTTCCTCGGCCTGGATCCAGTCGAGCTCGATCTTCGCGCCGTGATGGAAACCGGCGTGCTTCAAACTTTCGACAACCGATAGGTACGCATCCTGCAGATCGACGTACTTGCCGATCAGGCCGATGCGCACGGGCTTCGTCGATTCTTCGACCCGACGTACGAATGCCTGCCAAGACGTCAGGTCGATCGTGGTTTCAAGACGCAAGGTTTCGCACACGACGGTGTCGAGACCTTCTTCGTGCATGATCAGTGGCAACTCGTAAATGTTGCGCGCATCGGCAGCGT
>JBEBAF010000155.1:0-6614 GCA_041159045.1 Actinomycetota bacterium | reverse complement strand
GCCCGCGTTCCGGCGTCCGATCTCGGCTTGAGGTTCCGCGGTTCCGATCTTGCCGACCACCACATTGTCGTTCAGGTTCGGTTGCGTCTTCTCTCCGCCAACGCCGGCTGCGGCGACCAAGCCATTACCGAAATCGTTCGGTGGCGACGCGAGCATCAGCCCGGGGGCCAGAACGCCGGATCTGTGTTCATCAATCCCGACAACGGGGCGCGATCGGCGGGCGAAATCATCGACCGCGTCGGTTTGCGCGGGTTCCGTATCGGCGGTGCTGCGGTCAGCGACAAGCACGCAAACTTCATCCAGGCCGACGCAGGGGCGACAAGTCGCGACGTGATTCGGGTGATGTCGGAAGTTCACCGACGAGTTTTGGAGGCCGAGGGCGTGGCTCTGCGTAGTGAGGTTCGATTGGTGGGATTCGCCTCGGGCTTGCCGTTCGCCATTGCCTCTGCGGAAGACAGCGAGATCGAAGCCGGAAGTGCGAGGCTTGACAGCCGCATCGCAGCACACTGCATTGATGCCGACGACATTGGGCACACATGAGCGACGAACAGACTGATCCACCGAACGGTGACGAGCAGATCATCGCTGCATCCGATGCCCGCGTTACAGGCGAAACACCCGTCGTCAGGGCGCTGAACGACGTTCCCGCCGAAGTGCTCGACGAATTGACCACCGCCTTCGAGAAGCACGCCATCGACGTGCCGGCGAAACCGGTACGGCAGCCCGAAACCGACGCCGTGGTGATCGACGGATACGACCTCATCTCCGACCAAGAGTTGACCCACGCGCGTCGCCCACCGCTCGTCGGCGAGAACCTCGTGATCGAAGACTCCGAGTTGACCGGTCCGATCGCCGTTGACGACGACGATCCGGTGGTCAAGGGTCGCGGACGTTTCCGACTGCGCCGTATCGCCGTTCGCCGCGCCGAGGGTCGTCGACGTCTGCGCATCGTCACGTGGGTGATTGCACCACTTCTCGTCGTCGCCCTCGTTCTCGGTGTTCTCGCATCGCCGATTTTCGGTGTTCGTCACGTGTCGATCGAAGGTTCGAAGTACGTCTCGCAATTGACGCTCGGAAACGCGAAGAAGATGGTGAAGGGAAAGTCGATATTCAGTGTCGACCTCGGCGCAGTCGAGGATTTTCTGAAGACTGATCCGTGGGTTCGCGACGCTCAGGCAAAACGGCGGTTTCCGTCGACCGTGTTCATCGACATCGCCGAGCGTAAGCCTGTTGCCTGGTACGTCGGGTCCGACAATCAGGCAAGAGTGATCGACGTCGAGGGGCGAGTCATCACGGTGTTGAACGGTCAGCCCACCGCGTATACCCAGATCAGTGGGGTTGGGCCCGACCTTCCGGCGGGTTCGCAGGTCGATGATGTGTATGCCGCCGCAGCTCAGGTGGTTTCGTCGCTGCCGCCCGAGGTCGCGCCGCTCATGTTGAACATGGGCGTCACGGGCGGTACCGACTTGCTGATGACCCTCCGCACCGGCACCGTGGTGACCTTCGGTCGCCCCACCGACTTGCGAGCCAAGTTGGTGTCACTGGTACTGGTCTTGCGGCGCACCGACCCAAAGAGCCTGAAGGGCATCGACCTGTCGAGTGGCGACCCCGTGCTGGCCGGACGCTGAGCATTCACGGATTGCTGGCCGACGTTTGTGGCCACGCAGCCGGGGGATTCACCAGTTTTGCCCGGCAACGTGGGAAGATAACCCAACTATTTCTCGATCTCCCGGAGGTCTAGGCCCATGGCCGGAGCGCCCCAAAACTATCTCGCAGTGATGAAGGTCGTCGGAGTCGGCGGTGGTGGTGTCAACGCGGTCAACCGCATGATCGACGCCGGTCTGAAGGGCGTCGAATTCGTTGCCGTCAACACCGATGCCCAGGCGCTTCTCATGTCCGACGCCGACGTGAAACTCGACATCGGACGCGACCTCACGCGCGGTCTTGGCGCGGGAAGCAATCCCGAAGTTGGCGCGTCAGCCGCAGAAGCACACCGCGACGAGATCGAAGAAATGATCAACGGTGCCGACATGGTGTTCATCACCGCAGGTGAAGGTGGCGGAACCGGCACGGGCGCTGCGCCGGTCATTGCAGAGATCGCTCGTTCGCTCGGAGCGCTCACCATCGGTGTCGTCACGCGACCGTTCGGTTTCGAAGGTCGTCGTCGCGCCACGCAGGCAGAAAACGGAATTCAGAAGCTGAAGGAAAAAGTCGACACCTTGATCGTGATTCCGAACGATCGACTTCTCACGGTGGCGAACGACAAGACGAGCCTTCTCAATGCGTTCAAGATGGCCGACGACATCCTCCTCGATGGTGTCGCAGGCATCACGAGCCTCATCACGACGCCCGGTTTGGTCAACACCGACTTCGCCGACGTGAAGATGATCCTCAGCAACGCGGGAACCGCTCTGATGGGAATCGGCCACGCGAGTGGCGACAACCGTGCGGTCATCGCAGCAAAGGCAGCCATCACGAGCCCGTTGCTCGAGGCACAAATCGACGGCGCTCGCGGCATTCTTCTCAACATCTCCGGCCCGTCCAGCATGGGTCTTTTCGAGATGAACGCGGCAGCCGAGGTTGTTCACGGCGTGGCCCACCCCGACGCAAACATCATTTTCGGAACCGTCATCGACGATGAGCTCGGTGACGAGGTTCGCGTCACGGTCATTGCCGCAGGATTCGACCGGTGGGAGGGTGGCGAGCACAAGCGCGCGCCATTGCGTTCGGTGGAAAGTTCGCCGCGTCCGGTCGTTCGTGATGCCTTCGGGGACAAAGATCCGCTCGACACCAGCGGCGACGACGACTTCGACGTTCCGTCGTTCCTGAAGTAGTTGCCACCACGGGTCGGTTGATGCCGACACAACCCCCGCAACTCGACGTCGTTCGCCGGAACGTCGGTGCCCTGCGTGAGGTGATTTCCGAACTGCGCGGTTCTCCCGATGCGGTGAAGATCGTTGCCGTCACGAAGACCTTCGATGCGTCCGCCATGGACCTTGCGCTTCGGGCCGGATGCGATGCGGTGGGTGAAAACTACGCACAAGAGCTGATCGACAAGCTTCCCCAGCGGAGCGAACTTCCGGGTCTGCCCGTCCATTTCATCGGTCACGTACAGACGAACAAGGTGAAATCACTCTTTCCCCACGTCGCCCTCTGGCACACCGTCGATCGGTCGTCGTTGGTCAGCGCGATCGCCCGCGAGGCCGATCGGCTCGGGTTGCCTGCTCGGGTGTTGATCCAAGTGAATGCCACGGAAGAAGAGCAGAAGTCCGGTTGCTCGCCGGATGAACTCGAACCGCTGTTGCAAGAGGCGCGTGCCGCCGGTCTCGAGGTTCGCGGCCTCATGGCAATGGGGCCATCCGATGCGGATCCCGACGCGATTCGGCGAGCTTTTCGCCTCGTCGCATCCAGGGCTCGTCATCTTGGTCTCGGCGAACTCTCGATGGGGATGACCCATGACGTTCGTATCGCGATCGAAGAAGGCACGACGATGATTCGCGTCGGATCGGGGATATTCGGCGAACGTCCCCGTTCGGCCTGAATTGCTCATATAGCCTGTCGTTATGTCGATGTGGAGACGAGCAATGGACTATCTCGGCCTCGGAGCCGACGATGCGTACGACGACTATGACATGTCCGTCGAGATGGAACGTCCCGCACGTCCCGTGCGCGGTTATGCACCCGAGCCCTCGGGGCGCGTTCCTCGTCCGCGTCAGGATTACGACTACGACGACCCGAGCGGTGCGATTCCTGCGAACACGGGTGGATACCAACGGCCCGATGATTCAGGATTGCAATTGCGCCCGGTTGGTGCACCTCGGCAAACCGCAACCGTTCGTCCGCTTGCAGCCGCAGGTGGAGAGCCCGTCACCGTTCGGCCGCAGCGCTTCGAACAGGCCAAAGAAATCGCCGATCGTTTCAAAGAGGGCCAGCCGGTCATCATGAATCTCGAGACAACCGATGCGGAAGTCATGCGTCGTCTCATCGACTTCGCAAGCGGCATTTGTTACGCACTCAACGGATCAATGGAGCGTGTCGCATCCGGTGTATTTCTGTTGAAGCCGTCCGCTTCGCGTCACTCGCAGTTCGACTGAGTCGTCGTTCACATGCGCGAACTCTTGTGTCAGTTGCTCAACCTGTATCTGCTCGTCATTTTCGTGCGGATCATTCTCTCGTGGTTCCCGCTGCGCAGCGGCGGCCCCATGATGCGAGTGCACGACGCGTTGTGGAAGATCACCGAACCGGTTCTCGGTTTTGCACGGCGATTCTTGCCGCCGCTCGGTCAGTTCGACCTGTCGCCGATCGTGGTCATCCTCTTCCTTCAACTTGTTGTCGGTCGTTTGATCCTTCGGTGCGGTGTCGTTTAGGCGCAGGCGCATCGTTCACGCTGAGATTTCGCCACCTCGCCCCAAAACCCCGTACCCTGCAGAGCCGTGACCTATCCGAAGGTTGACCCCCAACCGAACTTTCCCGCAATCGAAGAATCCGTCGAGGCGTATTGGGCCGCCGACGGCACGTTCCGAGCGTCGGTCGACCAACGATTGGCCGGCGACAACGGCGAGAACGAGTTCGTGTTCTACGACGGACCGCCATTCGCCAATGGCTTGCCGCACTACGGGCACTTGCTGACGGGTTTCGTGAAAGACGCCGTACCGCGCTATCAGACGATGCGCGGACGCAGGGTCGAGCGCCGATTCGGCTGGGACTGCCATGGTTTGCCGGCCGAAGTGGAAGCCGAAAAAGAACTCGGTATTTCGGGTCACCCCGAAATCACGAAGTTCGGTATCGACAAGTTCAACGATGCGTGCCGCACCAGTGTTCTGCGCTACACGAATGAGTGGGAGCGTTACGTCACACGCCAGGCGCGTTGGGTCGACTTTTCGAACGACTACAAAACGCTCGACGTTTCCTACATGGAAAGCGTGATGTGGGCGTTCCGCACGCTGTGGGACAAGGGGCTCATCTACGAGGGTTTCCGCGTGCTCGCATATTGCTGGCGTTGTGAAACTCCGCTTTCGAACACCGAAACACGCATGGACGATGTCTATGCAAATCGGCAAGACCCCGCGCTGACCGTTTGGTTCACACTCGAATCGGGCGAACGCATTCTCGCCTGGACCACGACGCCTTGGACGCTTCCGTCGAATCTCGCACTCGCGGTCGGTCCCGACATTGAATACGCCGTGCTGGCCCACACCGACGGCCACCGCTACGTCATCGCCGAGGCTCGTTTGGGCGCCTATGAAAAGGAATTTGCCGGAGCCGAGCGAGTCGGTACCTTGCGTGGTTCCGAGCTCGCGGGTCGTTCCTACACCCCGATGCTTCCGTTCTTCGCCGACACCGCCAATGCCTTCCGCGTGCTCGCTGCCGACTTCGTCACCACAGAAGACGGTACGGGCATCGTGCACCTTGCGCCGGGATTCGGTGAAGACGACCAGATCACCTGCAACGCGGCTGGCATTCCGACGATCTGTCCGATGGACGAAAAGGGTTGCTACACCGCCGAGGTTGCGCCGTGGGCTGGCACGCACGTTTTCGAGGCGAATCCGCTCGTCATTCGTCATCTCAAAGACGCCGGCGTGGTGGTGCGTCACGATTCGTACGACCACAGCTATCCGCACTGCTGGCGCTGCTCGCAGCCACTCGTCTATCGCGCCGTTTCAAGCTGGTTCGTCGAGGTGACGAAGTTCCGCGACCGAATGGTCGAACTGAACGAGCAAATCAGTTGGACGCCCGAGTATCTGAAGCACGGCACGTTCGGTAAGTGGCTGTCGAATGCCCGCGACTGGTCCATCAGTCGCAACCGTTTCTGGGGTTCACCAATCCCCGTGTGGAAGAGCGACGATCCGACGTATCCGCGCATCGATGTCTACGGCAGCGTTGCGCAACTCGAAGCCGACTTCGGCGTTTCGGTTGCCGACCTGCACCGACCCACCATCGACAACCTCGTTCGGCCCAACCCCGACGATCCCACCGGCAAGTCGATGATGCGTCGCGTTCCCGAGGTGCTCGACTGCTGGTTCGAAAGCGGATCAATGCCGTTCGCCCAGGTGCACTATCCGTTCGAGAACCAGACGTGGTTCGAAAACCACTATCCGGGCGACTTCATCGTCGAATACATCGCGCAAACGCGCGGATGGTTCTACACCATGCACGTTCTGGCGACGGCGCTTTTCGATCGGCCGGCGTTCTCCACGTGCGTCGGCCATGGCGTGGTCCTCGGCGACGACGGGCAGAAAATGTCGAAGAGCCTGCGCAACTATCCCGACCCGATGAAGGTCTTCGACACGTACGGCGCCGATGCGATGCGCTGGTACCTGCTGTCGTCGCCGATTCTTCGCGGTGGTGACTTTTCCGTCAGCGAGGCGGGTATTCGCGAGACGGTTCGGCAGGTCTCGCTGCCGATGTGGAACACCTGGTACTTCCTCGCGCTTTACGCGAACGCCGAAAACAGGCAAGGCGAGTGGTCGGTTGACAGTACGAACGTGCTCGATCGTTACATCCTCGCCAAAACGCACGATCTTGTCGTCAACCTGACGACACAACTCGATACCTATGACTTGTTCGAGGCGTGCGCCACCGTGCGCTCGTTCATCGATGCGATGACCAATTGG
>JBEBAF010000154.1:0-8181 GCA_041159045.1 Actinomycetota bacterium | reverse complement strand
CTCCGAAATCCGCAGCCGAAACATTTGCGCCGGGACTCTTCCGCGGTCGCACTGTTCTTGTCACCGGCGGAGGTCGTGGCATCGGGCGCGCCACTGCACTCGGATTCGCCGAACTTGGTGCTGACGTGGCGATTGCCGCCCGCGATACCGACAATCTGGCGCGAACGCTCGAGGACCTGCAGACCATCGGCGTGAGGGCGACATCATTCGTAGCCGACATCCGCAACACCGAAAGCGTCGAATCCCTTCGCGAGCACGTACTCGGCGAACTCGGCAAGCTCGACTTCCTCATCAACAATGCCGGCGGGCAGTTCCCTGCTCGCCCATCGCAAATTTCCGATCGTGGTTTTCGTGCAGTGGTCGACCTCAACCTCCACGGCACTTGGAACATGATCAGTCGTTTCGTCCCCGACCTCATCGCTGCCGGCGATGGATCGATCGTGAATGTGGTTCACAATCAGGTTGGCGAACGCGGCGCACCACTCTTCTTGCATTCAGGAGCCGCCCGCGCCGGAGTTGTCAACATGACCCGCACGACTGCGTTGTATCTCGCCCACCGCGGCGTCACAGTGAACGCGCTCGCCCCCGGCCCGGTCGATACCCAGGGCTTTCGCGAAGAGGAAGTCGCAAACATCTCCCCCGACGTCGTTGAGTACACGCGGCGGATCATCGAAGACACGCCGATCCGCCGTCTACAGAGTCCCGAAGAGACGGCTGCGCACATCTTGTTTCTGTGCTCACCTGCTGCGCGGTCGATCACGGGGCAGCTCTTGGTCGCCGACGCCGGAAACGCCATGGGCAACCAGAATGCGGTCTACGACCCGAACATGGAGTGGTAACAACCACCAACTCGGAGTGGTAGCGACCAACAATTCAGCGTGGTGACGACTACCACGCAACGGGGAACGTGCGCTTGCCCCACAACAAGAAGGTTTCGATTCTTTCCGGCTCACCAACGAGGCGCAGGTTCGGAACCGCGCGAATGAGAGCCTGCAGCGCGATGCGAGCCTCGGTGCGCGCTAGTGCCGCGCCGGGACATACATGCGTGCCGAACCCGAAGGAAAGGTGTTGTCGCAGGCGGTTGAGGTCACGATCCAAACGGAACGTGTCGGGGTCGTCCCACACCTTCGGATCGCGGTTGGCCGATGCGTAGAGGACGTGCACCTTTTCTTCGGCGGGAATGGTCGCTTCACCGATGCTCACCGGACAGGTTGTGGTGCGGTACAGCCCGAGAACGGGCGGGTCGAATCGAAGGCTCTCCTCGACGGCAACGTCAACGAGTTCAGGATTTGCGACGACCGCTTCCCAGAGTTCTCGATGCTCGAGCAATCGCAGCATGAGGTTCGTGATCAACGAAGTTGTGGTTTCGTTTCCGCCCACCAGAATCTGCTTGAGCAGAGACAGCATCTCTGCATCGGTGATTGGCGCTTCGCTGTCGAGCGAGGCTGCAACGATGTCGGAAATCAGATCAACCGGCATCTTGCCGCCGCTCCGGGCAATCTCGCGACGCTTCTCGGCCTCGGCAAGCATGTAGTCGGCAAGCGCACGCCGAGCCTGAGCCTCGCGCGCCGGATCGCTTCCGTTCATTCCCTGCAACTGCGAATCGCTCCACTCTTTGAACGTCTCGCGCATCTCTTCGGGCACCCCCAACATGCGTGCGATCACGATCACCGGCAGTGGCATCGCAAGTGCATCGTGAAGGTCGGCCTGTCGATCGGTGTGTTGGACCATCTCGCTGACGAGCTCGTCGACCAGCGTGGTGATCATCGGCTCGAGAGCCGATGCCGCGCGCGGGGTGAACGAGGTGTTGATCAGGCGTCGGAAACGGGTGTGCTGTGGCGGGTCGTTGAAGAGCGCAATCGCGGGCTTGCGTTGCGGGCCCTGACCCCACTGCGAAGAGAATGTGTCGATGTTCTTCAATGCGGCGAGAACGTCTTCGTGACGCGAAAGCGTCGTGAATTCCAGCCCACCGCCACTGAACCGGTGGACCGGACACTGCTCGCGCAGTTTTCGATGGGCCGCAGCCGGATCGTGGAAGTCTTCGCCCGCAAACGGGTTGTAACTCACCCCAGATGTCGTGTCTTGTGCCACCGTCGACCCCCTTCGCCCGGCTTCTACGTGCCGATGCTATTGCGCGGAGATGAGTAACGTCGTTCCGAAGGAACGACCGGGGGCAGGGACCATGAAGCGCATCGAATACAAGTGGGTTGTAGCCGTGACGTTCGTGCTCGGACTCTTCATGGAGATCATGGACACCACGATCGTCAACGTGGCAATTCCCACCTTGCGCAAAGATTTCAACGCGTCGACCGCCGGGATCGAGTGGATCGTTCTTGGCTACCTGCTGGCTCTCGCAATTTTCATTCCCGCCTCGGGTTGGATAGGCGATCGAATCGGAACGAAGAAAACGTTTCTCTTCGCACTATTTGTGTTCACTTCCGCGTCGGCATTGTGTGGCCTGTCGGGAAGTCTCGGGCAGTTGATCGCCTGCCGAATCCTGCAGGGCGTCGGTGGCGGAATGCTCACCCCCGTTGGTACTGCAATGCTGTATCGCGCTTTCCCTCCCGCGGAACGGGCACGAGCCTCGACGATTCTCATCGTCCCCACCGTCCTTGCACCCGCGCTCGGCCCGGTTATTGGCGGCGCAATTGTCGACAACCTTTCGTGGAGGTGGATGTTTTACGTCAATCTTCCCATCGGAGTCGCCGGCTTCATCTTCGGCTTCGTGTTCCTGAAGGAACACAAGGAACCACAGGCCGGACGCTTCGATCTGCCCGGCTTCCTTCTGTCGGGTTGCGGTCTCGCCGGAATCCTTTACGCGCTGTCGCAGGCGCCGGAACACGGCTGGCTCTCCGGTTCCGTCCTCGTCACGGGGCTCGGCGGCCTCATCTTGATGGCAATCATGGTGAAGGTCGAAACGTCGGTGGCAGAGCCGATGCTGGCGCTCCGCCTCTACAAAGACCGCATCTTCCGCAATGCGAACTTCGTCAACACGCTCACATACGGAAGCTTCATGGGCTTTCTCTTCCTGTTGCCCCAGATGCTTCAGGGCAGTTTTGGGATTTCGGCCATGCGTACGGGCCTCACAACGCTTCCCCAGGCAATGGGCGTCATTCTCATGAGCCAGGTGGCCGGACGGCTGTACCACACGGTTGGACCGCGTCGCCTCATCACTTCCGGCCTCATCGGGGCGGGGACTTTCACCATGGCATTCGCTTTCATCGAACCCGGAACCAATCTGTGGTGGGTACGTCTTCTCATGTTCCTGCGCGGATGTTCCATCGCCTATGCGTTCGTTCCACTGCAGGCGAGCACGTATTCGAACATTGGGCCACGTGACACCGGTCGCGCGTCGGCCATCTTCTCGACCCAACGCCAATCGTCCGCGGCATTGGGAGTCGCGATACTCGCGACCATCTTCATCTCGCGCACGAACCACGCCGCCAAGAACGGCGCGATGGCTGACGCCCTCGTGAGCGGTTATCACGCTGCATTCATCGTGGCTGCGTTGTTGGCCTACGTGGCTGCAATCACGGCGTTTTCGATCATCAAAGACTCCGATGCCGCAGCAACCATGCGGCCAAAGCAAGCCGCATGACACTGCCGCTGTGGTCGACAGCCCAAGAGGTTCTCCCCCACAGCGGAACCGCGACTCTCTTTTCCGACTTTCTTGATGGCTCGGCGGCTACACGCGCATTCCATGCGCTGATGAGGGAAGTCGTCTGGGAAGAACACGAAATCGTACTCTTCGGAAAGAAGCACGCCGAGCCCCGTCTTTCGTCGTGGGTGGGCGACCCGGGTGTGACATACACGTACTCGCGTTCACCACGAGACCCACATCCGTGGACGCCGACCCTGTCCTCGCTTCGTGAGGCAAGCGAGAAGCGCACGTCGACGACATTCAACTCGGTACTCGCAAATCTTTACCGATCGGGCGACGACGCCATGGGCTGGCATGCCGACGATGAACCCGAGCTGGGCTCGCAACCCGTGATTGCTTCGGTCTCGCTTGGCGAAGAACGTCGCTTCGACTTTCGACACCGGACAACCGGTGACACCACCAGCGTGCATCTTCCCCACGGATCACTCCTCGTGATGGCCGGCGAAACGCAAACGAACTGGATGCACCGCATTGCGCGGACGAAGAAGCCCCTCGGCCCGCGCATCAACTTGACATATCGCTTCGTACACCTCCGTCCGCACGCGCAATAGGCCGCGACTGCCGTGACAAGATGGCGTCATGGCCGTCGTCGAAATTTCACATCCCGCTCTGGGCATCGCTCAGATCACCTTGAATCGCCCTGACAAGTTGAATGCAATGACGAGCGAGCTCGTTGCGAGTCTCCACACGATCTTCGACGAGGTGTCGATCGACCCCAAGGTCAGGGTCATCGTTCTCACGGGCGCTGGTCGCGGATTCTGCGCCGGACTCGACCTGGGCGGGTACGGAACGGCGCCGGGCCGCCCCCAGCCGGGCAAGGTCGAAGCGGGCTTCGCCACGCAGAAGCACATCGCGTCGCTCATTCCCCACATGAGGTCGCTACCCCAGCCCATCATCGCCGCGGTCAACGGACCGGCCGCCGGCGGCGGCTTTGCACTCGTACTCGGCTCCGATATTCGCATTGCAGCGCACGAAGCAAAGTTCAATGCCGCGTTCATTCGCATCGGCCTCTCCGCATGCGACATCGGTACAAGTTGGCTCCTGCCGCGTCTCGTCGGCGCCGCGCGGGCGCAGGAACTGATGTTGACCGGACGCATCTTCGATGCCACGGAAGCCGAACGTATTGGACTCGTCATCGAGACCGTTCCCAATGACGCACTCCTCGAACGTGCCTACGCGAAAGCTGCAGAGATCATGCTCAACAGCCCGATCGGTGTCGCTCTGACCAAGGAGGGTATGTGGAGCGCCCTCGAGATTCCCGGACTTCAGGCTGCGATCGACCTCGAAAATCGCCAGCAAATCATGGCGACGTTCTCAGACGACGCCCAAGAGACTCTGCGCGCCCGTCAGGAAAAGCGCACGCCCAAATACAAAGGCTGACATTTGTGCCGAACCTCGATCAGAGGTTTCCGGCTCCGCGCACGAATTGCTCTCGTTTCCACTCGCGCGCCAAAGCCGCAAGTTGACGACCATTCACGTGGCTGAGGTCGACGTACCGAAGTTCTGTGACACGTGCAAACAAATTTGCTTCGCGCTTCTGCAGATATTCGGCGAATTCCTCCATAGCGTTTGCGCGACCTTTACCGTGGCCCGCGATCATCACTTCTGTCGCATTCGACAACGCCGACGCGAGTCGCCCAAAGTAATCGGCGAAGCCCTCGTCAGATCCGTGTCCGTGCTGATACTCGCCCGTACGAACGTGGCGATGTTCACTTTCTTCGTCGTCTCGTTTTACAACCACCAATGGATGTGATTGATGCGGTTCGATCAGCCAAACGTCAGCGTGGTCACGAGTGACCGCCACGACAACCGCATGATTCTTCACGGGATCATTGGTCGACCCGACAGTTTCCGACATGCAGCGAACCTACGGGTGTGTCGACGAAGTTCCGTTGCTAGTTTGCGAAATGAGTATGTCCGTCGTGTCCCGCTTTCACGGGCGAGTTGCTTCCGCGCTCGCAGTCATAGCGATTCTCTGCTTTGCACCCGGCACCGTTGCCGATGCAGCAGCTTCTTCGTCGACCTTCAAATGGGCCGTCAATGAGTTGACGGTCGGTCAAACGTCGCCGCTCGACTCGTTGGTCTCGACGAACGTGAAGGGTCGCAGAATCTGGCTCGTGCGTGGCAAGTGCGCACAAGTCGGTGGCTCCGTCACAGCGCGATCCACCGGGCGATGCACGATCCGGCTCTTGATTCGTTCCGGGCGCAAGGCGCCCGTCATCAAGATCAAGACATTGCGCGTCGTCGAGCCGATGCTCGAGGCAACTCCCACCGCACCACCTTCGAGTGACACTCCAAACGTTTGGTATCCCGACGCGGTACCCGTGCGCACTTCGGCTCGCTGGATGGCACCAATCGGAAGTTACGTGCGAGGAAAAGACGTCTTCCCGCTCGACAAGACCCTTCCCGCCGCCGAGGCCGCCGCATGCGAGCAGGCAACCAAAGTTCCACAAGGCGTGATCATCCTGTCGTTCGGCAAACAGATCGAAGGCGGCACGAACGGATTCGGCATGGCCATCACATACGACGACATCACACGTGTCGCCACTGCCTGGGCCGCTGGCCTCGCACGCTGCGCAACGGGGCCATGGGAACTTGCACTTGGCACCAGCAATTCCGGCGGCATCACGAACCACAACGGCTTCCTGGGCGGCGCACGATGGGCCCAGATGCTGAAAACCACACGTTCGGTCGCTGACTCGCGCATCACCGTCTCGGCAGCCAACGACCTCGAACCCGGATGGGGGCCGTCGGGTCAGGCCCGCGCATGGGTCGACGGATTCGTGCGCACCGAGCCCTCGATTCGACTCTGGAATTTCGGATCGGCCGATGGCTGCCCGACGGTCGCGACGAAGATCACCTGCGGAAACAACTGGACCATCGACGACATCATCTGGGTTTCGGCCCAAGCCGGGCCGAACATCGTCGTGGTGCCGCAGATCCACACAACAACGGGAACCCTCGCCCGCCAATGGGCACGCATCACGTCGCGTGCCGGAACCTTGGGGGTGAAGATGACCATCGCGGGCGTATCGGTTCAAACCGCGGCCTGCGCACAGGTGAAGGGTGGGTGCCCCACAACGGGCGTATCGGCGTGGGATGCGTGGCAACAGATGCGCACGGCGGTTGACGCACTTGCCGACATTGCCGGCGCACCGATCGGCGCACCGGTTGACATTCGCTGGGGCTGGGGCGGTCCGTTCTACAAGCCGCCGGCGACCACCACAACCACAACCACAACCACGACGACCACAACATCAACAACGACGATTCCCGCGGCGACAACGACCACGACGACGACCACTTCGTCGACGACAACGTCATCGACGACAACTTCATCGCCGACAACCACGTCGACCATCGTCACGACGACGACCTAAGTGCTCGCGCCGAGCAGAACCGCTTACTTTCGTAAACGCAGATTGCGCAGCGACTGCGCGACAAGGTGACGTCCCGTCGTGCGATAGCGGGCAAGTTTCGACAATTGCTCGAGACGAATCGTCAACGAGCGCGAGTATCGAATTGCCTGAGATTCTCGGGGCGAGGCAATCACCTCGTCGCACTTTTCGGGAAAAGACTCCCGCGCGAATCCGAAGCGGTTGAAATCATCGGAGAAAATGCGCTCGATCAATGCTCCGGTTCCGGCATCCACGACGTCCCGGTATGTCAATCCGAGCCCCTCGTTCAAGCGAGTAGGCGCCAGTTCCTTGCCGACGCGCGACCCCAAATCGTTCGCAAATCGCGCAAGCTCGCCGGGTTGATCGAGTCGTACGAGGTGAGTGAGATCGATCGGCGTCAAATCGAAGTGCATCGCTTGCGATTTGAAATGCGAGTCAGGACCGAACACCTCGGGTCTCGTTGCCAAGACTTCAACGAATCGACGGAACGTCGCCCCGATGTCGATACGGCCGTCGCACTCGACGTCACCGCACAGTTCCCACGCCTCAGGCAATACGGGGCTCGGAGCCCGCAACAAAATCCGGTTTTCCCAAGCCGAATAAATCCGGGCATACGGGTTCCTGAGCGCCGCAACCCGCCACCACTCGGGTGATGTCTTCATTTCCAGTTGGTCTGCCTTCGACAACAGCTCCATGTGAACGAGACCGTTCACCGCCATGTTGTGCACCGTTTGTTCGACGGAAATCGTCGGCCCATCAACATGAGGCACCATTTCCGGCCGGAACGTTCCATTCGCCTGGGCAAGCAGAAGCCGCATCGTGCTCGAAGCGACTTTGGTACTCGGCACGTAGAGCACGCGCGCATTGCGCGCAGCCAAGACGTGGCCCTTCTGCCTCATACGCGACCCCATGACACGACTCACGTTAGACCGCGCCATTCCTACCGACTGCGATTCACGACGTTGCCACAACGCCGACGACACGTACCGTCAGCGCTCTCGTTTACCCAACCCCGAAAGGAACACAATGTCTCTCCTTCGTCGCTACAACAACGACCTCGCCTGGCCCTCTCTCCTCTCTGATCGACCCTTTTTCGATTGGGACCGGTCATGGATGGATCTC
>JBEBAF010000153.1:0-4616 GCA_041159045.1 Actinomycetota bacterium | reverse complement strand
CCGGCAAGACCGCCGGCGAGGGTGGTCGACTGTTCGGGCTCGAGCGGCGGTGCTTGCGCAACGCTCCATGCACCGTCGCGGTTGAAGAACAGCGTCGGATCATCGAAGTGATACTTCGCGTACATGTTGGTTTGCACGCGGAACAGGTCTTCCGGATAGCGGAAGTGGGCGCGCAAGCCGGCAGGTGCCTTCGTTGCGTCGGTGAACAACTTCGGGAACGCCTCACGCCAGGCGTTGATGATCGGATCCTTCGTATCGATGACGTAGAACGAAACCTTGCCCGTGTACGCGTCGACAACTGCCTTGACACTGTTGCGGGCGTAGTTGAAGGAATGCGACAAACCGCCGCCGGGGGCGAGCTGATCGGTGTTTGCGCGCTGCGCGTAGGGGTAACGGCTGGTCGATGTGAAGGCATCGATCACCCAATCGACCTTGCCATCGTGCACCACCGGATACGGGTCGGCATCGAACGTGAGGAACGGCGCGAGTTTCGAGACCCGCTCGCGAACGTCGCGCACCAAGAGGATCTTCGAGTCGTTTTCGATCAATCGCGAGCCGAACAGGTTGTACTCTCCGAAGTTGATCGCCATTGCAAGGCGGCGAATGGTGGAGTTCAACGCGATGCCCTGCTCGCCCTTGTATGCCGCAGCCTTCGTTCCGGGGCATGACTGCTCGTCCTTGCCGGTGTTCGTGATGGCGTAGGTCAATGGGCCGGTTCCGAAATACAGCTCGGGGCGTTTGACACCAAGATCGACGTAAACCGGACGCCCATCGTTCGTGACCGCACTGGCCGGTGCGGCGACGACTCCGCATCCGTGCGTGTAGAGAAGGTGACGGGATACCCACGTGCCATTCGGAATACCGGCACTGTTCAGTTCACGAGTCGCAAGCATCACCTGCTGCACGCGACCATCGAGCGAATACCGATCGACGTCGAGATCGCGAATTGCGTAGAACGACGTGAGCCCCTGGTCGAGCGCGAAGCGATCGCGCATCTGGGTGGGTTCAAGCTGACGAATGTCGCGCAGTGCACTGACATTGGCCGTGACATCGGCCGTCGTGATCTTGCCGACCGTGAACTCGGACTTTGTCACGTTGTCAAGACCGAGCGCGGCCTTGGTTGCGGTGAGGTTGCGCTCGATGTATGGGAGCTCGCGACTGCTGACGTTCGGCTGTACAACGAATCGCTGGATGATGGCCGGATACACCGTGCCCGCGACGGTTGCAACGACGGCCCACAGACCGACGGCAAGAACGGGCAGACGCCATCCGCGCTGACGAACGTTCCACATGAAGAGCAACGCAACCGCGATCGACACGAGGATCATCAAGTTGAGAGCCGGAAGCTGTGCCTTGGCGTCGGTGTAGGTGGCGCCTTGCACGACGCCGCGCGACGACCGTGTGAGATCGAACCGCTGCAGCCAATAGTTGGCCGCGCGAATGAGGGCGAGGCCCGCGAGCAACACCGACACATGAACTTTGGCCTGCGGTGTGACCCGTTGTTCGGGGTCCTGAATTCGAATCGAGCCATTCACATAATGCGATACAGCGGTGACGATTGCGACCAATACCAACGCACCGAAAGCCCAAGTCACCACGAACTCGGCGAACGGCAAACGGAAGACGTAGAAACCGACGTCGTACTTGAAGAGCGGATCTTTTGTGCCGAACGACATGTGGTTCCGGAACATCATCCAGTTCTGCCACTGCGCCGATGCGGGAAGAGCGACGATGATGCCGAGCACGACGGCGATGATGGTGCGCGTCAGAATCCGACGCTTGCGGAACACCGCACGCAATTGCGTGAGAGCGCGTTGTTCCTGTGAATCAGGAATCGACAACGGTGCAAGCCGATCCGCAATCGAGAGGTTCAACCACAGCACGATGGCAAACACGAGTGCGAATGCAGCGATGAGAAATGCCTTGGCCCTGACAATTCCCCAGTAAACGTCGGAACGTCCGAGAGATTGGTGCCACAACACGTTCACGTAGAACGTGGACAAGCTCTTTGCGGAAAGAACGAGAAGGAGGAGTACCGCGAAGACGACGATGATCGCAATGCGCCCGCGCCCGGGCTTGCGGATCGTGATTCGGGGTACGCGAGGAGAAGAATTATCGGGCAAATCTGAGGGGTTGCGCACGAGGCGAAGACTAGTGCTGCATTGGTGCAAGCAGGCAACGGCAGCCTGCATGTGCGAGCGGCTGCGTGTGGCCGGTCGGGAATTCGTCACCCAACACGACGCAACCTGCAAGAGAATTGTCTTCGGCATCGGCGCACGCCGGCCCGTTCGGATCGACCATCCAGCACAACTGTGTGCCGGGTGCAAATGTCACGTACATGCCACGGCTGTACGCCAAGCATGCGACATCGTCGATGTGTTCGTCGATGTTGGTGGACTTCCACTGACGGTAAACACCGCGCACGGCCTTGGCCACTTCATCTTTGTCGGAAGCGTGCAGTGCCAGAACCGTGGACAACTTTTCGCGCAGCGGACCAACCAGAAGACGTTCGACGCTTTCGGTCATCACCTCGCGAATGTCGTTTTTCGTGATCTTGCGCTTGGCGTCGGTGACCACCGCTGCTCCGGACTGTGCCGCCGAAAGAACGTCGGTGAAGATCGCGTCCATGTATTTCGCCACGTGCACCGCGGAATCCCCGTACATCTTTTCGAGAGTGATGACCGGCTTCTTGCCGCGGAGGTACTCGAGAGCCTCGTTTTCTTCGTCGGCGAGAACACGCTTCAACTTGCGTGCCATGGCGGTGACCAATGGTGCGAGCACCTCGTCACGGTGTGCGAATGCGGCTTCGTCACGAACAGCAGCAACCACGGGCTTCGGTGCGGCCTTCTTCGGTTGTTGGGTTTTTTCTGTCGACTCGGACTTGTCGGCGCGAGCAACGACAACCGTTCCCTCTGTCGGCTTCGACATTGACGAAGCGCGGAGCCGGGCAAAGATGTCGTCGACCGCATCTCGCGGCGGTGTCGGGGCCTCGATCACACTGACGGGCTTCTCGACGCTCGGATGATCGGGATTGACGGTGACGGGTTCAGTACGCTGACGATCTTTTCCGAACAACGACACGACGTTCGACGGCGCTTCAGCAGGCGCGGCTGGTGCTTCGTCGACAACGACTTCGTCGACAACTTCATCGATCACGTCATCGACAACGGAAGCTTCGACTTTTTCGACCGTTTCGACGACAGTTTCGACATCATCGCCTTCGTCGAGAACGACTTCTTCGACGGCATCAACCGGTTCATCAACAACCGTCAGTGCGACAACAACTTCTTCGACGACAACTTCAGCAACAACTTCGTCGGCGACGACTTCTTCGTGGGCGACAAGCTCAACGGCATCGTCCGCGACATCGATTTCCGAATCGTGCTTTTCGCGGTCGAACATTTGCACGACGCTCGAAGGCGCCGCAGATTTAACAACCGCCTCGGTGACGAACGGGTTTTCGAGAACAATCGGCTTGACCGGGCCCGTGGTGGGCGCGAGATTCACGTATTCGCTGGGCAGGTCGTCGTCGACCGACACGAGGCCGGTCATCACGTCGTCGGTTGCCAAACGGGCACGCTCGAACGCGTTGAGCAGGCGGTCGCGGTTGGCCACCAACTGCTCGATCTGGGCACGGGCCAATTCACGGCGACGGGCCAATTCGGAAAGGACTTTTTCGCGGTAATCGCGCGCCTCGTTGACCATGTCGCGACCCTGCTGTTTGGCCAATTCAATTTCTGCCTCGGCGTCGGCTGCGGCATCTTCACGACGACGCACCGCCTCGAGTTCGGCTTCCTCGCGGAGGCGCGCAGCATCGCTGGCTGCTTCCTTCACGAGGCGGGTGGCGGACTCTTCGGCGCGCTGGCGGATTTGGGCGCTTGCCTCGCGGGCCGCCGAGAGAACCCGGGCGGCTTCTTCGCCGAGAAGCGCGGTGACCACTTCCTCGTCGAGCATGCCCGGAGACGACATGCCACGGGTTTGCATGGCCTTGAGTTCACTTTCGAGGAATCGCTCGCGTTCCTGGAGCCGGGCGAGTTCAGCCGACACCATGCGCAGGAAGTCGCGCACCTCGGTTTGGTCGTAGCCGCGGCGCGCAACGGTGAACGCTGCTGCGCTGACGGCCGCCGGTGACGACGGATCGGGGCGTGAAAAAGAGATCGCCATTTGCGAAATGGTACGCCCCCGCCACTTGCGGATCGCGGAATTACCTATTTACAGGGTGTAGCGCACTCGTCGAATCCCATCGACGCGGCGCAGGGCACTAACTGGGGAGCACTCCCCCGCCGAATTTCTGCAAAGCCTTCAATGCCTCATCGAGCGTTCCCACCGGAATGATCTTCAGGTCGGTTCCGGCTGCCGAGCGTGCTGCGGCGAGTTCCGCGGCGGATTGCGCCTTGGGAACGAGGAAGACCTTCGCGCCTGCGCGACGTACCGCAACCGTTTTTTGTCGCAAGGCGCCGATCGGCCCGACGGTTCCGTCTTCTTCGATCGTGCACGTGGTCGCCACGCGAACGTTGCCCATCAGATTCCCCGGCGTCAGTTCGTCGAGCAACGCCAACGTGAAGGCAAGCCCCGCCGACGGCCCACCAATCGCATTCGTCGAGATGGCCACCTCG
>JBEBAF010000152.1:0-4600 GCA_041159045.1 Actinomycetota bacterium | reverse complement strand
TCCGAGGCGAGCACGGCCAACTGGCTGACGATTCCTGCGCCGACTGCAAAGGTGGCCTTCGACGCGACGAGGGCGAGGATCACCTTGTCCTTGCGGGCAAGGGTGAGGGCTTCGTGCATGTCGGCCATGGGGCGAACCCGCTTGCGTGCACGCGCCGGATCGACGCGCTCTTGCATCGGCGTTCGGATGGCTGCGAACAACAGGCCGGCAATGAGGAAGCTCACGGCGTCGGCGCCGAACGCCGCCGTTCGGCCGAAAGCCGATGCGAAGAGTCCACCGAGTCCCGCGCCGACGGCAAGCATGACGCCCCATGTGGCACCGAGTAGCGAGTTCGCAACGCGAAGTTCTTCGGCATCGCGCGCGAGGTTCGGAATCGCGGCGCTACTTGCCGGACCGACGAAAGCGGCAAACGCAGCGATGAGGGATTGACAAACAAACGCGATCCATACACGACCACCGGATGACCCCATGAGTCCCAATGCGCACACCACCTGTATGGCGGAGATTGCGACGAGCAACTTGCGACGGTCGTAACGATCGGCTGCGGGTCCTGCGATCGGCGAAGCGAGAAACGAGGGGAGGGAGAAAGCGACGTAGACCAGCGAGACGAGGAACTTCGAATCGGTCGTATCTGCCACCAAACCGGCGAGCGCCACGAAGGTGAACCAATCACCGAGGTAGGAAACGACCTGCGCGAAAAAGAGCAGACGTATGTCGCGGTTCGCGCGAAGCAGGCGCAGCACTACAGGAACTTCTGCGTGCCGCGTAGCACGCGTTCCGCCTCGTCCACGATGTCGCGAACGATTTGTCCGGCGGGAATCAACGAGGTGATCGCACCAACGCCTTGTCCGCATGGCATGAACTCGCGATTCGTGTCGACCACGGTGTCGCTGGGGGCGCCGAGGTGGTTGGCGCCTTCTTTCATCGAGTGGATTGCCTGGTCGGGGAACTTGCGCAGTTCTTCGGGATGCTGCTCGTAGTGGTTCGTCCAGTCGTTGCGAACGACACGACAGGTCTTGCCCGTGAATCCGCGGGAAATGACGGTTCCGTCCTCAGGCGTTGCGACGAGAGTTTCCTTGTAGCCACGTACGGCGCGTGCTTCGGGCGTGGCGATGAAGCGCGTGCCGATCCACACGCCATCGGCACCCAACGCGAGCGACGCGGCGAGGCCGCGACCATCGAACAATCCACCCGCCGCGATGACGGGAACCTTGTCGCCGACTGCGTCGACGACCTGCGGAATGAGTGCCATGGTTGCAACCGTTCCGGTGTGTCCGCCGCCCTCGGTTCCCTGCGCCACGACGAAGTCGCATCCGCTCGCGACAGCCGACACTGCGTGACGAACCTTGCCGCACATTGATCCGACGAGAACGTTGTTCTTGTGGAGGTAGTCGATCGCATCGCGCGGTACGCCCAGGCCCGCAACGAAAATCCGCGCACCGCCTTCGACGACCGCGCGCACACCTTCTTCAACCTGGCTGGGAAGGGCCGTCAGCAGGTCGACGCCAAAGGGCTTGGATGTCAGGGTGCGGGCCCGAGCCATTTCATCCACGAGTTCGGACGTCTTCATGGTCGAGGCTCCGAATGTTCCGATGCCTCCTGCCTCGGACACCGCGGCAACAAGGTCGCTGTATGACACACCGCCCATGCCCGCGAGCATGACCGGGTGTTCGATGTCGAGAAGTTCCGTCAACCGTGTACGCATTGCCCCAACCTACATCGGGGCGGGGTGTCGGTCAGAAGGCACCGTCGCGGTTGAGGAACCTGCGGTGCCAACGCTTTGGTGTGAAGATCGCAGCGCGGGGTTCGTCTTCGAACATCCATCGGGCGAAGTTGCGACGAGTCCAATCGTTCGTCGCGACCGCGCGTATGGCTCCACGCGCGACCAAGCGCGAGGCCAACATCCGACCGAGAGCCGCGCTCATGCGATGATCCGCGAACAAGTGACTGCGGACCTCTCGCTCGTAGGAAGAGGCGGCTGCGTCTCCATGTCGAATGATTGCTTCGGCCGCGAGAATCCCCGTTTCGAGTGCCTGACCGATACCTTCGCCCGTCAGTGTGTCGGTTGCGCGCGCGGCGTCGCCGACGAACAAGACGTTTCCACTCGACAATGTGGCATCGGTGATTCCGGCCGGAATCGGCCATGCCGTGTGTCGATCAACAAGTGTGAAGCCCGGGCCGAGTGCATCGACGATGTGTTGCCGCTTCAGCAGGCTTTCCCACTCGCGCTTCATGTCCTTCGTTCGACGTTTGCCGTCGCGCAGAACCCCGAAGCCGATGTTCACGCGACCATCGGACAACGGGAACGACCATGCGTAACCGGGCAGGAGGTCGTCTTCGAACCAGACGTAGAGGCGGTGCGCAGCCGGACCGGTGACGTTGTCGGCGTACTGGCGGAAAGCGTGCCATTCGCCGAGGTACCCCTCTTCGCCGAGTCCCATTGCCTTGCGCACCGGTGACCACATGCCGTCGGCCGCGATCACATGACGTGCGGTGATCGACTCGCCGTTTGCGAAATGAACCGTCGCGGTTCGTTTGCCCCCCGCGAAGTTCATCGTGATTCGTTCGAACTCCATGTTCTCGCGAACCTCGGCACCCGCCTCGCGTGCGTGCTTCACCAGTTCGTTGTCGAGCTGCAAACGCGCTGCCACTGCGGCGAACTGGCCTCGCCCGCGGGGGAGCGGAACCTCGACCTCGCGCCCCGACGGCGAACGCAGCCACGCGCCGTTGACGTCGTACCAAGACGCAACCCGTCCGGGATCGAAGCCGATTTTCTCGAGCATGCGCAATGCCAAAGTGGTGAGGCCGTCGCCACAGCACTTGTCGCGCGGAAATTCGGCCTTGTCGGCAACCACAACGCTACGGCCGTTGCGGGCCAGCACAGTTGCCGCAGCGGTTCCGGCGGGGCCAGCGCCAATGACGAGAACGTCGACGGGGGATATTTCGCTTTGCCCGGGCACGGCACGAGGCTAGAGCGGCTTCGGGGCCGCCGTATGATCGTCGCGGCGAAACTTCAAGGTTCGTGCAGTGAAAAAGCGTCAGGGGGAATGATGTCGCAGTTGTGTGAGGGTCGTGTTGTCATTGTCACAGGAGCCGGTCGTGGTATCGGTCGCGAGCACGCGCTCAGCCTTGCCCGTCACGGAGCCAACGTCGTCGTGAACGATCTCGGCGGCAACGTCGACGGAACGGGCGGCGACGTGTCGCCTGCCCAACAAGTCGTCAATGAAATCGAGGCAATGGGCGGTCGTGCAGTGGCGAACGGCGACGACATCTCGTCGTGGGATGGTGCGCAACGTCTCGTCCGCACCGCAATCGACGTGTTCGGCGACCTGCACGGCCTCGTCAACAACGCAGGCATTCTTCGTGACCGCACCCTCGTCAACATGACGGAAGCCGAATGGGACGCCGTCATCAAGGTGCACCTGAAGGGAACTTTCGCGCCGGCTCACTTCGCCGCCGAGTACTGGCGCGACCAGCACAAGGCCGGCAAACCGGTCGACGGTCGCATCATCAACACCACATCGGTGTCGGGCATCTACGGGAACCCGGGCCAAACCAACTACGGAGCTGCCAAGGCCGGCATCGCAGCGTTCACCGTCATTTCCGCCCTCGAACTCGCGCGTTACGACGTCACGGTCAACGCAGTTGCACCCGTGGCATTGACACGCATGACCGAAGGTCTCGGCCCGGCACCGGAAACCGAAGAAGAACGCGAGATGCGTTCGCCGAAGTGGATCGCGCCGATCGTCACCTGGTTGGCATCGGCCGAATCGAAGAACGTCACCGGTCGGGTGTTCGAAGCAAGCGGTCAAACGCTCGCAATCGCCGAAGGCTGGCATCGTGGTCCGCGCCGTGCGCCGATCGAAGACCCAACCAAACTCGGCCCGGCCGTGGCTGAATTGCTTGCCTCGGCGCGTCCGAACGCAGGAATGAACGGCGAAGACGGCACCTGGCCGCAGTCGCCACGCTGAGAAACATCGAAATCACTAGGGGGAAACAATGCCGATCAATCCTGATGCAGTGGGTACTCAAGGCGAGCCATTCGTGGTGTCGTGGAACAGCAAGGACTGTCTCTTGTACGCGGTTGGTATCGGCGCCGGTGCCGATGATCTTGCGTTCAGCACCGAGAACAGCACGAACGTCACCCAGCAGGTCTATCCGACCTTTCCCGTCATCGTGACGCGCGATCCCGGTTCGCCGATGCGCAACATCGGCACGTTCAATCCGGCGATGTTGGTTCATGGCCAACAGGCAGTCACCCTTCACCGCTCGGTACCGGTTGAAGGGTCGGCGCGCATCATCACCCGCATCACCGGCATCTACGACAAAGGCAAGGGTGCGGTTGTCGCGTCGGAGCAGATAGCCGTCGACGCAAACGACGGTTCGCCGATGTTCACGTTGAACTCGTCGGCATTCATCCGCGGCGAAGGTGGATGGGGTGGCGACCGCGGGCCCGGTGGCGACAAGAACGTTCCGCCGTCACGCACGCCCGATCACACGGTGACCTATCGCACGTCGCCCGACCAGGCATACGTCTATCGACTCTCGGGTGACCGCAACCCGCTGCACTCCGATCCGAAGTTCGCAGCGATGGGTGGAT
>JBEBAF010000151.1:0-2995 GCA_041159045.1 Actinomycetota bacterium | reverse complement strand
CTGCGCACCGAAGCATTCGGCCATCGCCAATCCGATTCCTGAAGCTCCACCGGTGATCACCGCGGTCTTGCCCGTCAGGTTCCCCAAAATCCCCGCCATGTTGCCCCCTCGTTCGACTGGTTGTGAGGAGCGTATGTTAGGACGATGAGCGTCTTCGATTTGGTGCGAATGGACGGACAGGTTGCCGTCGTCACGGGGTCCGGTCAGGGAATCGGACGGGGTATTGCGTGGGCTTTGGCCGATGCCGGATGCGACGTCGTCGTGAATGCGCGTCGTTTGTCCGACCTCGAAGAAACTGCGGCCGGGGTTCGCGAACGCGGAAAACGTGCCCTGATCGTTGAAGGCGACATACGTGATTTTTCCGACGAAATCGCCCGGCGCACGATGGCCGAATTCGGACGACTCGACGTCTGGGTGAACAACGTCGGTGGCTCGGTTGAATCAACGACCTATCAACTCGTCGACTCGAGCGATGAATTCTTTCGCGGAATGCTCGAATTGAATCTCACGTCGGCATTCCAAGGCGCACGGGCCGCCGCGGCGAACATGCCCGACGGTGGAGTCATCATCAACATCGCATCGGGTGCGGGCATGCGGGGATCACCCATGACCGGTGCATACGCAGCCGCCAAGGCGGGCATGATCAACCTCACGCAGACGCTCGCACTCGAACTGGCCGAGCGCGGGATTCGCGTGAACACCGTTTCACCCGGACCCGTTGTCACCGAGGCGTATCTCGGAGTCCTCGGCATCAGCGATCAACTAGAAAAACTGCGCCGCACGATCCCGCTCGGTCGCCTCGGCACCATCGACGACATCGGAGCCGCGGTCATGTTCCTTTCGTCGCCGGCGGCATCGTGGATCACCGGCCAGAACATTCTCGTTGCCGGTGGCCGCACCGAACGCAGTTACCAGTACGGCGGCCGCAAACAACAGGGTGAATGACGTGAGCGCAGTCGAGAACTTTGACATTCCGTACGACCCGATCGCGGTTTCGGATCTGCATCATCGGCTCGACAACACCCGCTATCCACTCGGCGTCGCGAACGACGACTGGAAGTACGGTATGCAACGCGACTGGCTCGAACGATTCGTTCACTACTGGCGTCACGACTTCGACTGGCAGGCAAAAGTTGCCGAGATGAACGCGGTTCCCAACTATCGCGTTGTCATCGATGGCATCCCGATTCACTTCGTTCATCTCAAGGCGAAAAATTCGGGTTCTTCCACCGGCAACCCCATGCCGATCATCACGACCCATGGCTGGCCGTGGAGCTACTGGGACTACATGAAGACTGCACATCAACTTGCTGCCGCAAACTTCGATGTCGTCGTTCCTGCGCTTCCCGGATTCGGCTGGTCATCGCCATTTCCCGTCGGACACCTCACCACGCGCGACGTTGCGAACTTGTGGAACAAGTTGATGACCGAGGTTCTCGGCTATCCGAAGTACGCGGCGCACGGTGGGGACTGGGGCGCAATCGTCACGGGTGAACTCGCGCACGCACATGCGGCGAACCTTTACGGCGCTCACATCACGTTGCCGATCTTCCCGGGCCTCGACCGTGGTTCACTCACTCCCGACGATTACGACGAGGAAGAAAAGCACTACCCGCAGTTGATGAAGCAGCGCATGGCTACCGCCACCAGCCACTACACGGTGCAGGGAATCGAACCGGAAACCCTCTCGTACGCGATGCACGACTCACCCGTCGGCATGGCCGCATGGTTGATCGAGCGCCGTCGCCTGTGGAGCGATTCGCTCACCGACTCGGGCCACCGCGACGTCGAAAAGACCCACACGCTCGAGGACCTCGCCACGCTGGTCAGCATCTACTGGTTTTCGGGTTCGTTCTGGAGTTCGTGTCGCATGTACTACGGGCGCACGAACGACCCGTGGGTTCCCGCACACGATCGCAAGCCGATCATCGAGGCACCCACGGCGATGGCCGTGTTCCCCGGCGACCTCATCTTCGTTCCACGCCGCGGCGCGGAGAAGGTGGCCAACATCCAACGCTGGACCCGCATGCCCGCGGGCGGACACTTCGCCGCCGCCGAACAACCGGAACTCGTTGCCAACGACGTGATCGAGTTTTTCTCGGAATATCGCTGAACCGACTACTTGGAATTCAGCTCAACTCGGTCAACTAGTTTGGGTGAATGACCGTTGATCCGAACAACTATCCGCTTCGCCCGAACGACATCACCAATGAGTGGTTGACCGCAGCCCTGCAGGCCGGCGGGGTACTTCCCGCCGATGGATCGGTCGCCGGAATGCAGCGACGCCCCGTCGGCGAAGGCGTCGGAATGCTCGGCCTCATCGAAGTCGTCACGCCCACGTATTCCGGCAATGCGGGTAGCGCGCCGAAATCGGTCGTCGTGAAATACCCCACCGAGGTTGAGGGCAACCTCGTCGTTGCAACGACGTTCAACGTGTACCAGCGCGAAGTGTTGTTCTGCCAACGTCTCGCCCCCAAGGCCGGTATGCGCGTTCCGACTGTCTTCTTCTCGGCATTCAACGGTCAAACGTCGTTCATCATCGTGATGGAAGATCTCTCCGAGTACACGATGGGCGATCAGGTCGAAGGCTGCAGCATCGCGCGCGCCGAACTTGCAATGAGCGAACTCGCCAAACTTCACGGATCTTTCTGGGGCAAGGTCGACGTTCCCGAGTACGACTTCATTCCGTACCACTTCCCCACCATCCACTCCGATGCGATGTTGGCCGGTGCACGCGCCGGTTGGGACGTGATGGCTTCGATCTTCGGTGATCTCATCTCCGACGAACTGAAGGCCAACAAAGACCGCTTCCTCGACGCGGTGCCGAAGCTTCAGGAATGGTTGGTGCAGCGTCCGAACACTCTCATCCACGGCGACTTCCGCATGGACAATCTCATGTTCGGCACGAAGCCCGAGCACTCACCACTGGCCGTCATCGACTTCCAGGGAACGTTGCGCTGCAAGGGCATTCAAGACGTCGCGTACTTGCTGAGCC
>JBEBAF010000150.1:0-2768 GCA_041159045.1 Actinomycetota bacterium | reverse complement strand
CTGTTCCGAACGGTCGGAGGCTTCAGTCCCGAAATCGATTTTGGCGGTGAAGAGCTCGACCTCTGTTGGCGGATTCACATGACCGGTGGTCGAGTGGTCGTTGTTCCGGCGGCTGTTGCTCGGCATCGCGAGGCGTTCGCGCAGCGCAACTCCGATATCGACCTCGATGAAAAGCGTGAACGGCACCGCATCACTACGGTTCTGTCGGCAACGTCGCCTGCGCGATTCGTCCCGGTGGTGTTGCTCGTGCTCGGGTTGTCGATCGCGGAATCGATCGTTGGGGTTTGGTCGGGGCGTTCACGTCGCGCTCTCACCGCAATTGCGGCAACGTTCGGTGCGTTGGTCAATCCCGTTCGATTGCGCGCGCGCCGCCGGCGCTTTCAGTCGATTCGCGCCGTGTCGGATTCGGAAGTTCACGACCTTCAAGTTCAGGGCAGTGCACGCGTTGTGTCGTACTTGCGACGGCGGCGGGTAACCGCCGACGAAAAACGGATCGAGACCCGGCTCAACGCCGTCGAACGTCGCCAGCGTTCGCGAAGCGCGTGGGCACTCTTCGGATTTCTGTCCGTCGTACTCGTGGTTGGATCGCGTCGGATCATCGCAAGCGGGCTGACCTTCGTCGGCCAGTTCGTGCCGTTCACGGAAAGTTGGAGATCGCTCGGTTCGGCCTACCGCCTCGGTTGGTGGCCGGGTGGGTTCGGCGCTGCGAGTCCGGCTCCTACCGGCACGGCGCTCGTTGCGGTCGCCACGTTCTTCTCGTTCGGCAATCCGGCGATCGTCCGAACGCTCGGCGTCCTTGGTCTTCTCGTTGTCGGCCTGCTCGGTATGTGGCGATTCGGAGGCGAGGCCGCATCATCGACACGGGCTCGCTCGGCCGGTGTTCTTGTTTATGGCGCGTTGCCGTTGCCCTACGAATGCATCGCGACGGGTCGATGGGGTGCCCTCGCGTGTTACGCGGCCGCGCCTTGGTGTCTGCTTGCCTTCAGCCGCGCAAATGACATGCTGACCGCAACGGCCGCCGATGTGGGGCGTCGCGCGATTCGATTGGGGCTCCTGCTCGGCGCAGTCGCTGCGTTCGAGCCGTCGTTTCTTCTCGTTGTGTTGGTGGGCGCGGTTGTCTACATGGTGGTGTCGGCTTTGTGCGCGGGTTTTGCTTCGCTCCGGGGTCTTCCCGGGGTCGTCGCTGCCGCGATCGTTGTCGCGCTGCTGCTCAACTTTCCGTGGGTTGGTCACTATCTCTCGCGTGATTGGTGGCAGTTCCTTGTCGGGGCCGACACCGGGGTTGGAAGTCACGCAGGTTTGATGCGGGTCATGACGTTCGACTTCGGTCGCTCGACGTTTGCGCCGGCGATGGCGGTGCTCTACGCGGTCGTGGTTGTGGCTCTGCTCGTTGGTCGTGAAGCGCGATTCACGTGGGCCGCGCGTGCAGCCGGGCTCACGGGTGTCGCAACGGTGTTCGCGGTTGCGTCCGATGCACACGTCTTCGGCTTCGAACTTCCTGACGTTGCCGTGATCTCGTCGTTCGTTGCCGTAGGCCTTGCCCTCGGGGCGCTCGTGGTTCTCGAGGCATTCGAACATGACGTGAAGGGGCAGCGGTTCGGTTGGCGCCAGCCCTTTGCGGTTCTCGCCGGTCTTGCGACACTCGTTCCCATCTTGCCTCTGGTTGTCAATGCTGCGGGCGGTCGATGGAACCAACCGACTTCTTCAACCGCGACGTTGCTCGAGCAGCTTTCGAAAGATCCGACCGAAGGGGACTACCGCGTTCTGTACCTCGGTGCCGCCGATCTACTGCCGGCGGCACCACGCACAATCTCGGTGAAACGTGCGGAGAATCTGGATTCCGCGCGTCTTGCGTACGCGGTTACGGACGACGGGATTGCAACGGTGTCGTCGCAGTGGGCTCCGTCCGTGACATCCGCGGTGCGAACGCTCGAAAATGCATTGAGCCACCTCGTCGCCGGAGACACGCCGCGTGTCGGGCGACTTCTTGCCCCACTAGGAGTGCGTTACATCGTTGTTCCGCGAATCGACGGTGCGCGTAGCACGCGGTCCATGCCGCTGGCGCTTCCAGCCGGCCTGATCGATGAACTGCGCGTCCAACTGGATTTGCGTCGACAATACGAATCGACCGATCTCGTGATCTACGAAAATGTCGCGTGGGTGCCGACCGTTGCGCAACTCAGCGCGGCCGGTGCTCAAGCCAGCACGACGGCAGGAATGGATGCGTTGGTGCTGTCGGATCTTCGAGGCGCGGCGCCCGGGAAGTCGGGCTTCGTTGCAGGGCGGGCGACGCAGCGTCTCGAGGTGTCGCCCGGCGTTGTCACGGTTGCAGTGCCGCCCTCTGACAGATGGACGTTGTCGGTTGCGGGACGAGAAATTCCTTCGCGCCCGGCGTTCGGTGCGGTCACCGGCTTTGATGTTCCCGCCGATGTTTCGCCGGCCTCGCGCGCGACGTTGCGATTTGATCGACCGTTGTTGCAGGTTGCGTTCGTTCTGGCTCAGTTCGCGATGTGGGTGATGGCCGTGTTCGTTTCGATCGGCCTGAGGTTGCGCCGTCGTCGAAACATTGCGGTGGTTGTCGCCGAATCGGATGCACGGATCGTGTTCGAAAGTGGCGCGCCATGAGGTCGGTCCGTCGCATTCCCGCTTTCGTGGCCCTGGCGTTGGTCATATTTGGACTCGTCGTTGTCGACCGTGCGTCGCGACCCGACACCGTAGTTGCCCCTGACGGCATGACTGCTGCCAGTCTCACGCACACCGCGCAGCTG
>JBEBAF010000149.1:0-7448 GCA_041159045.1 Actinomycetota bacterium | reverse complement strand
GAGTTCGCCGAAACCGGCGACGTTCGCTTCGAAGAGCTTCCGACCCCTCTCGAAACCCGTACGTTTCTCGACGAATACGTCGTGGGTCAGGACCAGGCCAAGAAGGTTCTGTCCGTAGCGGTCTTCAATCACTATCGCCGCATCCAGTAACAGCTGAATCAGGGGCGGGTCGTCGCGACGAAGTCGAACTGCAGAAGAGCAACATCCTCCTGCTGGGTCCCACCGGATGCGGCAAAACGCACCTTGCACAAACTCTCGCCCGCATGCTGAACGTGCCGTTCGCCATCGCCGATGCCACCGCGCTCACCGAAGCCGGATACGTGGGTGAAGACGTCGAGAACATCCTGCTCAAATTGCTGCAGGCCGCCGACTTCGATGTGAAGAAGGCCGAAACGGGAATCATCTACATCGACGAAATAGACAAGGTTGCCCGCAAAAGCGAGAACCCCTCGATCACCCGCGACGTGTCGGGTGAGGGTGTCCAGCAGGCGTTGCTTAAAATTCTCGAAGGCACGGTTGCGTCGGTTCCACCGCAGGGTGGCCGCAAACACCCTCATCAAGAGTTCATCCAGATCGACACGACGAACGTCCTGTTCATTTGTGGCGGCGCATTCGCGGGTCTCGATTCCATCATCGAGTCGCGTATCGGTCACAAGGGTGTCGGTTTCCATGCAACGGTCCGCTCGAAGGCCGAGAAGAACACCGGCGAACTTTTTGCTCAGGTGTTGCCGGAAGACCTGTTGAAGTTCGGGATGATTCCCGAGTTCGTCGGTCGCTTGCCAATGGTCGGTGCGGTACAAAACCTCGATCGCGACGCGCTCATCAAGATTCTCGTCGAACCGAAGAACGCACTGGTCAAGCAGTACGCCAAGTTCTTCGAATTCGAAGACGTGGAGCTCGAGGTCGAACCGACTGCACTCGGAGCAATCGCCGACCTCGCGTTGTCGCGAGGCACCGGAGCCCGCGGTTTGCGAGCGATCCTCGAAGAGGTGCTTCTCGACACGATGTACGAAATTCCGGGCAAGGCCGACGTCGCGAAGGTTGTCGTCACCGAAAAATCGGTGACCGAGAAGACAGCGCCGTTGCTCGTCATGCGCGGAGCAACTCGTGCGCCGCGTCAACGTCGTGCCGCGTCGTAGTCCGGATCGGCCGTGAACTACGCCGAGGCACTCACGTATCTCGACGAACACGCGAGCTACGAACGAACGGGGCGGGTCGACGAGCCGTCACTTCGCAATATTTCGGCGCTTGTCTCGTTGATGGGTGACCCTCAAAACGACTACAAGGTCGTCCACGTCACGGGCACCAATGGCAAGGGATCGACTTCCCAAATCATCACGAAACTGTTGATGGCACACGGTTTGCGGGTCGGAACCTACGCCAGCCCGCATCTGGAACGCATCAACGAGCGCATCCTGGTCGATGGTTTTCCGATCAGCGACGAGACTTTCGCAGAGAACATCGCCGCCGTGGCGGATGTCGAGGTTCTCGCGGCCATCAGGCCGTCGTTCTTCGAGATTCTCACTGCGGCGGCGTTGCGTTGTTTCTCCGACACTCCGGTCGATGTTGCCGTGATCGAAGTCGGCATGCTGGGGCGCTGGGATGCAACAAACGTGGTTGACGCCGACGTCGCGGTGATCACGAACATCGCACTCGACCACACAGAGTACGCGGGGCCAACCGTGCTCGACATCGCGCGCGAAAAAGTCGGAATCGTGAAACCAAACTCGACGACCGTGATCGGCGATGTGACGCCCGATCTCTCCGAATTCTTCCTGCAGTCGGTGCCCAACGCACTGCGACGTGGAGAGAACTTCGAATGCGTCGACAATCATCTGGCACTCGGCGGCCGAATGATCGACGTCCGAACGCCCTTCGCCGCGTACGACGATGTCTTCGTGCCGTTGCACGGACGACATCAAGGAGACAATGCAAGTGCAGCGATCGTTGCAGTCGAAGCATTTTTCGATCATGCGCTCGAACGTGAGGTCCTCGACGAAGGGCTCGCGTCGGTTGTCATGCCCGGACGTTTCGAAGTTCTTCATCATCAACCACTCGTCATCATCGATGGTGCACACAACCCGGCGGGGGCCGACGTGTGTGCGGAAGTTTTCTTCAGTGACTTCGATCCGGTCGGTTCACGTCGACTCGTTGTTGGTACGTTGCGCAGTCGCGACCCCCTGGCATTGCTTTCGGCACTCCGGGCCGACGAGTTCGACCAAGTGGTGTGCTGCACGGCACCGAGTCCGCGCGGTTTGCCGGCCGCCGAACTGGCCGAAGTGGCAAGGTCGATGGGCTGCGACGATGTGATGGTCGCAGGTTCGGTTGGTGGCGCGTGCGATCGTGCACTTCTCGATGCAACGGCCGACGATGCGATCCTCATCACGGGTTCTCTGTATGTGGTGGGCGAGGCCAGAGGACACCTTTCCCGCGTTTTGCCGTAGAATTCGCGGAATGTCGAACAGAACCCTCGTCCTCCTGAAGCCCGATGCAGTCGAACGCGCACTTGTGGGCAACATCATCACCCGTTTTGAAAACAAGGGCTTGAAGATCGTCGCAATGGAGCTCCGTCAGCTCGACGCAGCAACTTTGGGCCGTCACTACGAGGAGCACCAGGGCAAGGGCTTCTACAACGACCTGGTTGCATTCATGTCACGCAATCCCGTCGTGGCCATGGTTGTCGAGGGCCCAGAAGACACATGGGAAATCGTTCGCAACATGATGGGCGCAACGAATCCCCGCGCCGCTACGCCGGGAACGATTCGCGGCGACCTCGGCACTTTGTTCACCGAGAACCTCGTTCACGGAAGCGACTCTGCGGCCTCTGCAGCCCGCGAAATCGGCATCTTCTTCCCATCGCTCTGACGAACCGCACGCTCGTCGCTTTCAACTCACGCAAAGACACTGAAGGGAGGTCGTCGGATGGCAGGAGGAAATCCACTCGGATTGGGCCGTGACATCGCGATCGACCTCGGCACAGCGAACACGCTTGTATACGTCCGCGGACAAGGTGTCGTTCTCAACGAACCATCGATCGTCGCGGTCGACATTCGTGATGGCAAGCCGGTTGCAGTTGGTTGGGAAGCAAAGCGCATGCTCGGGAGAACGCCGTCGCACATCACGTCGGTTCGCCCCCTGAAAGACGGCGTCATTGCCGACTTCGAGGTCTGCGAAAAAATGCTCCGCTATTTCATCCAGCAGGTCCACGCCAGCCGGTGGAGCAAGCCCCGCATGGTTATTTGCGTTCCGTCGGGAATCACGGGTGTTGAGCAGCGCGCGGTGCAGGACGCGGCCGAGTATGCCGGCGCACGCAAGCCCGTTCACATCATCGAAGAACCCATGGCCGCCGCGATCGGTGCGGGGATCGCGGTCCACGAGCCCGCGGGGAACATGATCGTCGACATCGGTGGCGGAACGACGGAAGTCGCAGTGATCTCGCTCGGGGGCATTGTCGTCGCGCAGTCGGTTCGTGTCGCGGGCGACGAAATCACCGAAGCCATCGGCGCCTACGTGAAGAAGGAGTTCGGCCTCGACATCGGCGAGAACACCTGTGAAGAGATCAAGATCCAGATGGGTTCCGCGTGGAAGCTCGAAGAAGAGTTCACGGCCGACATTGGCGGACGTGATTCGCTCACGGGATTGCCGCGTCGTATCGAATTGACCACGGAACATGTTCGCGAAGCGATCGAAGAGCCCATCACGGCCATCATCGATGCGGTGAAGTCAACGCTCGACCGCACGCCTCCTGAACTCGCAGCCGACATCATGGAGAACGGCATCGTGTTGTCGGGTGGTGGCGCGCTGGTGACCGGGCTCACCGAACGCGTAACCCACGAAACCGGAATGCGTGCAGTCGTCGCGCCCGATCCGCTTTACGCGGTTGTGCTCGGATCCGGTCAGGCGCTCGAGAACATCGAGGCGATGCGCGGCTTGCTCACCCAAACAGGAATCGACTGAGGAGCAGTCCCTCCTCGTGTATTCCTTCACGCGTCGACGAATGATCGTCGTGCTGTTGTTGACGTCGGTGTTGCTCGTCACGCTCGACATGCGCGACAGCGGTTTCGTCAGCGGCATTCGCGACACTTTCGGCACCATTTTCCGTCCGGTCGAGAAATTGACGAACGTCGTCACGAAACCCGTGTCAAACGCGTGGCGCGGTGTCACCGAATACGGCGACCTGCGCAAGGAAAACCTCGCGCTGAAGGACCTGCTCGTCAAGCAAGAGGGTTCGGCAATTGCGGCCGCGGCCAGCGTCAGAGAGGCGCAGGAACTGTTGGCGCTCAATGGCTTGCCAACTCTTGCCGGAATCGACAGTGTCACTGCGCAAATCGTCGGCCAATCGCCTTCGAATTTTTCGCAGACTTTCGAGTTGAACCGCGGAAAGTCGAGCGGAATACGCGTGGGAATGACGGTCACCAATGGTGCAGGTTTGGTTGGCAAGATCACCGACGCAACCCTCGAACGTTCGGTGGTGATGCTCGTCACCGATCCTGAATATGCGATTGCCGTGAAGGTGGGGAACTGTCCGCAAGGTGCGACAACCACGACAAACGCGGTGCCGTCGACAACGACGACGATCCAAACCACGACCGTTGCTCCGCCACCCTCCGCTGCAGTTTCGACCATGCCCGGAGAAACCACCACAACGCTCGAATCGGCAACCACGACGTTGGTGGAAACCACGACGACCTCCACCACCACGACAACCACCACAGCCATCCCCGCGACCACAACCACTTTGCCGAAAGCAACGACAACGACCATCAAGGGTTTCACCCCTTTTTCCACCACCCTGCCGCCACGACCAGGAGGTTCGGGCTCACAAATCACGATCCCCGAAACGGGTGGATTGGTTGCCCGAGAAACCGGAGCAATGGAGGGTCGGGGCATCGGTCGTACGCCCGTCATTCGTTTCGTGCAGTCTTCGGAGCGCCTCGGTGCTCTGTGCGAGGGTGTTCCCGTTGTCACTGCGGGTGGTTCGCAAAGCCTCGCTCCTGCCGACTTGGTCATCGGCACCGTGGCACGTGTGGTGAGCCGCAAAGGCTCGGCCGGTCCGCTGCTTGAAGTTGATCTCGCCGCCAACCTCGAGAGCCTGAACTTCGTACGCGTTTTGCTGTATCAACCGGCAACGGAAATTCCGCAATGAAGCGACTTTTTGCGATCATCGAATCGCCCGCGACGCGGACGTTCTTGTTGGGTCTCGTGGTGCTGAGTTTTCAGACGACGCTGTTCAACACTCTGCGCCCCTTTGGCGCGGTGTTGCAGGTGATGTTGCTTTTTTCATGCGCAAGTGGGGTCGTCGGTGGAAGCGAAACGGGTGCCATTGCGGGATTCGTCTTCGGATTCATGTACGACATGGTTCTCACGGCACCTCTGGGGCTGTCTGCCGTGGTGTTTGGTTTTGCGGGGTACATGGCCGGCGGAGTGAATTCTTTTGCGCACCAACCCCGGTGGTGGGTGAAGATGTTGTCGGTCGCGGTGTCGTCGACCGCAGCAGTGGTGTTGTATCCCGCCGCAAGTCTCGTAGTTGGTGTCGACGGTTTGCTCGGATCTCGCGTCGCCGTTGTTGCCCTGACTTGCGGTCTTTTCAACGGAATGTGTGCATTGCCAGCAACGCGCATCGCAAAGTGGGCACTGGTGAAGCCGGTTCGCCAGGCGGTCTGGGCAGAATAGGGGAATGCCGGCAACCACCTCGAGCAAGCGCCTCGGCGTGCTTGGCGGCATCGCGCTCGTCTTGCTGGCCATCGTCGTCACGCGGACTTGGTTCCTGCAGGTTGTCGATGCAGCCGACCTTGAAACGCGCGTCGCCGAGGTGCGATCGCGAACGGTGCAGTTGCTGCCCGAGCGGGGCCGAATTTTCGATGCCGATGGTCGCGTGCTTGCCGACAACGAACGAGTTCTGATCGCAACCATCGATCGCGCGGTGATTCGCAAAGCCGCCGACCGCGCAGAGTTGTTCCTCCGCCTGTCCGGCCCTCTCCAAACGCCGGTCACCGAACTCGAACGTCGATACAACTCGAAGATCTACGACCCGCTGCAGCCGTTGCCCCTGAAAGACGGCATCTCCGAACAAACGGGTCTGTTCCTGCGCGAACGTTCCGAGGACTATCCCGGTGTCGACGTTGCCGAAGGCTGGCGGCGTGAATATCCCTACGCGCCACTCGGCGCACACGTCGTCGGGTTCATGGGTGCAATCCTCGAGCGGCAGTTGCCGTACTACAAGTCATTGCACTACTCGCCGAACGAGCGTGTCGGGCAATACGGCGTCGAGCAGACGTACGAGGGCGTGTTGCGTGGCAAGCCGGGATATGTCCGCTACGAGGTCAATGCCCTGGGGCAGATCATTCGCGAAATCGAACGTGTCGAGCCGATCCCGGGTAACGACATTCAGTTGTCGATTGACCTCGATTATCAGCAGTTCGTCGAACAAGCCTTGGAAACGATGCTGAGTCTTCGGCGCCAGGTCGATGCGGGAACGGTGAAACTCGACAACGGAGACCCGGATCCGCAATACCCCGAGGTCAACTTCTACAAGGCGCCGGCCGGATCGTCGCTTCTGATGAACAATCAGACGGGCGAGATCATCGCAATGGCGAGTTATCCGAACTTCGACAACCGTTGGTTCAACTCCGGCATCACCTCGCAAAAGTTCAAGAGTTTGTTTCCCGAAACGAAAGACCCCGACCTTGCGATCATGGTGAATCGTGCCGTCAGCGGTCGCTACAACTTGGGTTCGACCTTCAAACCGTTCACCGCGTACGCGGCTCTCGACTCGGGTCAAATCGGTGACCCAGCGAAGTACAAATTCCGTGACGAAGGAACGTACAAGCTCGAATCGATTCCGAACGGTCGATGCCAAGAGGGCGTGAAGTGCGTGTTCAAGAACGCGTTCTGCTCGGCCACCAATACACCATGCCGCTACGGGCCGGTCTCGATCGAAGATGCACTTGCAGTGTCGTCCGACGCTTTTTTCTACAAGATCGGCGAACAGATCCTCACCCAACGCGGTTACCGACCGATCCTCGAAGAAGAAGTTCGTAAATTCGGTCTTGGCGCACCGACGGGTATCGACCTGCCCTTCGAATACGGCGGCGCATTGCCGAGCAAAGACTTGAAGAAGCAACTCGCCGATGCCGGAGCGATCCCGAAGGATGAGGGCCGCGCGTACTACGTGGGTGACAACGTGCAGTTCGCCATCGGTCAGGGTCTTCTTGCTGCAACTCCGTTGCAGCTGGCCGTCGGGTACTCGGTCTTTGCCAACAACGGGACCGTCGTGAGTCCGCACGTCGTGAGCAGGGTCCTCGAATCGGGCACGCCGGATGGTGACGCCGGTTACGCCGACATGTCGAAGGCCGTGGTTGTCGAAGACAAGACAGCTGATTCGTCCAAGAGAACCATTGCGATGCCTGCGAGCGTTCGTGATCCGATCGTCCGAGGCCTGACACGTG
>JBEBAF010000148.1:0-5213 GCA_041159045.1 Actinomycetota bacterium | reverse complement strand
CGCTCGAGATCGACTGGAACCTCAACTCGGTGTTCTGGGGAATGCGCAAGGCGCTGAATCACATGATCCCGCGTCAGTCGGGTCGCATCATCGTCACGTCGTCGGTCGAAGGCAAGCTCGGCAAGCCGGGTATTCCCGGTTACGCGGCAACGAAGCACGCGGTGCTCGGTCTCATGAAGGCCGCTGCGAAGGAAGTCGGCACGCTCGGCATCACCGTGAACGCGATCTTGCCGGGTCTCATCGAAACCGACATCGTGCGTGCAACGGGTCCGGAAAGCGCCAAGGCCATGGGCGTCGAAACGTACGAGGGTCTTCTCGAAATGTTCGCCCAAGAGTCGGCGATCAAGCGTTTGAACACCGTCGAAGAAGTCGCCGCAGCAGCGGTGATGCTCGCGTCCGACGCCGCGTCCGGAATCACCGGCACGTCGTGGGCCGTCGACGGCGGCACCCTCCCGTACTAACGCTCAGGTTTCTCGGTGTGAAATAGCACGGTTTTTGCTACACCACGCACCGAAAAACCGAACGTCGTCCACTTTGGGACGCATCTCGGCGAATCATTACCGTCTCTCTTGTCAATTCATCACGACAAGGGAGGGGTTCCATGTCGAAGTACTTGCCGCTGTTCCAACCCATCACGGTGGGCCAACTCAAACTGACGCACCGCATGATGGTGCCGCCGCACTCGGCCGGAGCCAGCAACTTTCTCGGTACCGATGAACAGTTCCAGAAGTTCGTTGGCTACTACGTGGCGCGCGTCAAGGGCGGTAACGAATGGGTCGGTGGTGGCCCCGTTTTCGTGAAGAACCCATTGCCGCCGGGGTTCGAACCGACCGGTGTCGGCGCAAACGGCCCCGGACATTTCCGCCATCCGATGTATCAGGATCGCGTGAAGCGCATGATGGATGCCATCCACGAAGCAGGTGGTTACGGCACCGTGCAAATGGTGTTGCAAGGTGGCAAACCCCTGTCGCCATCGCAGGAACCAAGTGGATACGCGGACTTCAAGATTCCGCACGCGATGGATCGCAACGAGATCGATTGGATGATCAAGGAATACGGAGAATCCGCAGCGATCGCCATCGCCAATGGCGTCGACGTCATCGAACTGCACGCAAACCACGACGACCTGTTGCAGTGGTTCTTGTCGCCGAAGACAAACAAGCGCACCGACGAATACGGCGGCTCCGACGAAGGTCGCCGCAAGTTCCTGAAGGATGTCGTCGAGTCAATACGCGCTCACCAACCACGCCAGGTCACCCTCGGTTTGCGTCTGTGCATCGACGAACTCATCGACGGTGGTTACGACGTGAACTACTGCCGCTACATGCTCGAGAAGTTCACCGCGGAAGGAACCGTCGACTATTTCTCGCTCGACGTCGGCAACAACTGGGGCGTGCCGTCGTACATTCAACTCGGCGCGCATCCCGAGGGCCATTGGGCAGAAATGTGTGGCGAGGCAAAGAAGGGCACGCATCTTCCCGTGATCTACGTGGGTCGTGTGACGTCGCCCGAAAAGGCCGCCGAAATCGTGCAAAAGGGCCAGGCCGACATCGTCGGCATGGTGCGTGCAAACATCGCCGACAGCAACTTCGTGAACAAGGTACGTCGCGATCTTGCGCACACGATTCGTCCGTGCGTGGGACTGAACGACTGCATTCATCGCAGCACGGTCGAGGGCCTTGGTTTTGGTTGCGCCGGAAACCCGTTGTCTGGCCGCGAATCCGAGGGCGGCCTGAAGCCGCTCGACAAGAAGAAGCGCGTGCTCGTGATTGGCGCCGGCCCGGCGGGCATGGAACTTGCCGGTCTTGCCGCGGAACGCGGACACGACGTGACCTTGTGGGAAAAAGCGGGCGAACTGGGCGGCCAGATCGTTCTGTCGTCGAAGGTGCGCATGAACCGCAACTACGCGAAGTGGATCAAGTTCCAGGAATGGCGCCTCGCCGATGCCGGCGTGAAGATCGAACTGAACAAGGAAGCAACGCCCGAAGCGGTGCTCGCGTTCGGTGCCGATGCCGTGTGCGTCGCAACCGGTGCGAAGGTCCGCAAGCCGGGGATTCCGGGCGAAAACCTCCCGCATGTCATGACTGTCGCCGACGTGTTGACCGGCGCGAAGAAGCCCGGCAAGAACGTGTTGGTGATTGCAGAAGACGACCGCCCATCGCCGCTCACGGTGGCCGAACACATTGCCGGACACGGCCACAACGTGACGGTGATGTTCCCCACGATCGCACCGTCACAGTTGGTGGGTTCCTATTCGATCGGTTCGATGATGGCGATGGTCGACGAAGCCGGCGTGAAGGTGAAGACAATGTTCCGCGCAGTCGAGATCGGCAAGAACTGGGTCAAGGTTGCGCATTCGTACAGCAATCGGATGAAGAAGCTGAAGAAGATCGACTCGGTCGTTCTTGCAACCGGCAGCTACTCCGAAACGACGCTGTTCGACGCTCTGAAGGGCAAGCACCCCGAAGTGCACGTTCTCGGCGATGCCTACGCACCCCGTCGCTGGACGTTCGCGACACAACAGGCTCTCGCTCTCGCCCAGATCCTCTGACCCCAAGGGTTTTCGGCGCGCTATCGCGCGCTTTTTGCAGGCATTCGCACCGAGAACCCTGCAAAATCACGTGGAATTGCGTGGCGATTCTGCAAGGCTGACGCGGTGACTACAGGCAAGGAATTGAAACAGTCGGACAAGTTGGCCGACGTCCTCTACGACATTCGCGGCCCGGTGCTGGAAGAAGCACGCCGTCTCGAGGATCTCGGCCACAAGATCATGAAGCTGAACATCGGCAACCCCGCTCCGTTCGGCTTCGAAGCTCCGCCGGAAATTCTCGTCGATGTCATTCGCAACCTTCCGAATGCACAGGGTTATTCCGATTCGCAAGGAATCGTTTCGGCGCGCACTGCGGTCGTGCAGTACTACCAAACGCACGGCATCGACATCACCAACGTCGACGACGTGTGGCTGGGCAATGGTGTCAGCGAACTCATTCAGGTCGCATTGCAGGCATTGCTGAACAACGGCGACGAAGTTCTCATTCCGGCCCCCGATTATCCGCTGTGGACTGCCGCAACGAATCTTGCCGGTGGCAAGGCCGTGCACTACCTCTGCGATGAAAGCAATGGCTGGAATCCCGACGTCGAAGACTTGCGCAGCAAGATCACTGATCGCACGAAGGCGATCGTCGTCATCAACCCGAACAACCCCACCGGCGCCGTTTACAGCAACAACACTCTGCGTCAGATTGCCGACATCGCGGCCGAGCGCAACATCGTGGTGATGGCCGACGAGATCTACGACAAGATCCTCTACGACGACGCCACCCACACGCCCTTTGCTGCGATCGCACCCGACGTCTTCACGCTCACGTTCAACGGTCTGTCGAAGGCGTACCGCTTGGCCGGTTTTCGTTCGGGATGGATGGTGATGACCGGTCCACGCCGTCACGCCGCCAGCTACATCGAGGGCATCACGATGCTCACCAACATGCGGCTGTGCGCCAATGTGCCGGCGCAGCACGCAATCCAAACCGCGCTCGGTGGCCGTCAGAGCATCAAGGACCTCATTCTTCCCGGCGGCCGTTTGCTCGCGCAGCGCGACGCTGCGGTGAAAGCACTCGAAGAAATCCCGGGTGTTTCATGCGTCAAGCCGAAGGGTGCGCTGTACATCTTCCCGAAGCTCGACCCCGAGGTCTACCCGATCAAGGACGACCGTCGTTTCGTGCTCGATTTCCTTCGTGCCGAACACGTTCTCGTGGTGCAGGGCACCGGATTCAACTGGCCAAAACCCGACCACCTGCGCATCGTCACCTTGCCGTGGGCGAAGGATCTCACCGAAGCAATCGGCCGCCTCGGCCGTTTCTTGTCGACGTGGGTTCCGCCGAAAGACTGAACAAAGAACTGATCAGCGCAGCGCGATTGCAGCAAGGGCAACGAACTGCGCGGCGAACAGCCCGATCGTCCAGCGCAACTGAGAGTTCAACTTTCCGGTCACCGATGCATTGATTTCGTTGACGATGCTCTTACTCATCGCCTCGATTCGGTCTTCAAGATTGGCGTTGAGTTGCCTGAATTCAACACGTAGACCGTCGACGTCGGCTCTGAGTACGACGATGTTGGATTTGAGGCTTTCGAGATCGACCTTTACCGCAGCAAGATCCGACCTGAGAACTGCAACATCGGACTTGACCGCGGCAAGGTCACCCTGACGTGCGACATCACCCCAGCCAATAGGTGGTAGATGTTCCATCAAAGTGTCGGCCACTGATACTCCCAATTCGGATCGCAATGTTCGATACATCGCGAACCGTCGTGCTTCGGCATTCGTCACGGTAATCCTTTCGGTGAATGGTGTCCACCGAATGTGTGCGCGGGGATCGAAGCTCAGCGCAGCGGGATTGCAGTGAGTGCAACGAACTGTGCTGCAAACAGGCCGATCGTCCAGCGCAGCTGTGAGTTCAACTTCTCGGTCACCGTGGCGTTGATCTCGTTGACAATCTCCTTGCGGATCGTCTCGAGGTCGGCCCGACGTGCGACATCACTCCAACCCGAGGGCGGTAGATGTTCCATCAGAGTGTCGGCCACGGATACTCCCAGTTCATTTCGCAGCACTTGGTGCAGTTCGAAGCGCTGCGATTCAGTGATGCTCACGGTAATCCTTTCGGTGAATGGCGTCCACCGAATGTGTGCAAGGCGGCCGAAGAGCCGTCACCAATCCTTGTTGCGACGCTCGGTCTTCGTTTCGCTGCGACGCTTCTTTTCCTGCAGCCGACGTTCCATCGCCCCGCGTGATGGTCGAGTAGCGCGTCGAGGCGGCCGAGGTGGGGCGGAAGCATCGTCGATTCGTTCGATCAACCGTTCGATGCACAACTGCCGGTTGCGCCACTGGCTCCGTGCCGTTTGCGATGACACCCGCAGAACATCGGGCAGCACAGCCAGAGCCCGGGCAAGTGGAGCGGCAGGGCCCTGAAGGTCGGCCGAATTCACCTCGACCGATGCCTTCGTCGACACTTTGTTGACGTTTTGACCGCCGGCTCCGCCCGCACGCGCAAACGACCACCGCATGGCCACGGCGGGAATCACGATGCCCCGCGCTGTTCGAATGTCATCGTCGGACATTTGAGCGGGTGACGGGAATCGAACCCGCATTCTCAGCTTGGGAAGCTGATGTTCTGCCACTGAACTACACCCGCAGAAGCGAAATTCAGGCTATCAGC
>JBEBAF010000147.1:0-6024 GCA_041159045.1 Actinomycetota bacterium | reverse complement strand
TCAGGAATCAAAGTCGAAGAAGCTTTGCTCGAAAAGGCGACGGCCGCGATCGAAGCAACCAACTCCGTTTTCGGCGACCCGTGTGTCGGCACGTACAAACGTCTCTACGTGAAGGTGACCTTCGGAGTCGACGCCTTCCCGGCGCAGGCAGGCGGAGTTGGCGCCGACATGTCGTCTGCGATGTTGCCACTTTCGGATGGATCGATGATCGTCATCGGGACTCATACGGGGCCATCGAAGTTCGGGTCAATTGTTCTTGCCGGTCGTGTAGATCCAATCTCGCCATCCGACTATTTGCCTGAAACGTTCATCGCACGTTTGTCCGCTCTGGGGATTTGGACCTGGGCCGAGAACTTCTCGCACGGCTCTACGGCCCTGTGGGGGTATCCCGCGGGTTCATCGGGAGGGGAAGTTGGTTCGTTGGCCGCTGACGTCTTTGCTGACGACTCCATTGTCATTGCGGGTCGGTTCGGGGGAACGCTGACACTTGGGTCGACCACCTTGACAACGTCGTGCGCCTCGGGCGAGATGTTCGTGGCCAAGATGAACGCGGCACGCACCTGGCTGTGGGCTCTTCAATCCGGCGGTTGCGCTTACAACACCGTTCCACTCGGTGTGGCGGCTGCCAATGACGGCACCGTCTACGTCAGCGGCAAATTTCAATATGCACCGGTAACACTCGGCACAACAACCTTGAGTCCGTATGCTGCCCGAGGTTTCGTGGCTCGCATTGATTCATCTGGTACCTGGGGCTGGGTCAAGCCAACCGTGGCAGATTGCGAAGAATTGCGCTTGGAAGTCGGAGGAGGAGGCGATGTCTACGCCTATGGAACTTGCGGACTCTTCAATTCAAATATCTGGACTGATTACGAATATCGCGAGGGTCAGTACAACGCCATCATCACGAAGATCAATTCCTCGGGAACCTTTCTGTGGCAAACCACCGTCACGTCTCCGTCGTGGGTGAGAGGCTTCGTGAAAGCCCTTCGCATTCGAGATGACGGCTCCTTAGTTGTTGCGGGAATGTACGGCAGCGGCATGACTTTCGGCCAAACGGTCATGACAAACAATGGGTTGTATGTGGCGAAACTTTCTCCCGTCGGTGCTTGGCAGTGGATCTCAACCGGGGGAGCACGCAACCAATATGACGGCGTCGCAGGTATCGCCATCCAGACAAACGGCACGATTGTCGTAGCGGCGATCTATCAACAGTGGGGTGCGCCAACTTATGGAACGTTCACGTTGCCGGCTTCGGATGCCCCACGTGACATCGCGCTCCTGAAACTCGGGCCTCTCGGGGCGTGGCTCGGGGCCGAGCGCATCGGTACGGTTGGCAACGGTTGGGCCGCCACTGAAGACGCCGTTGATATCGAAGTGCTCCCAAATGGCAAGACGGTTTTGCTTGCCAATTTTTCGTCGTCAAACCTTTCGGTCGGCACGTCCACCATTTCCAGCTCCGGCGGCAGCGACATTCTCATCACGACACGGTAGTCGTCTCGTTCGATTTGCACGTCGCGTTCGGCGGTGGCGTCAGTTTGATCAGGTAGTCGTCGACGAGTTTTGTCACACAGTCGACGTTCAGATAGCTAGTGTGGCGGCGCGCATCGACGGTGATCAGACGCACGTTCCCGGCAACGCTCGCCGCCGCCTGAACACCGACAAAGGGCGAGGCGGGGTCTTCCGTCGCACCGACGATCACGGTTGGATTCGCAGTAGTGCCGCGGAAGAAATAGCTCTCTTTCGACTTGGTCGGCCACTGGGCACAGAGTTCGTCGGGCGCGAAGAAAGACGCGAGGCGTGGCGCGAAAGAGGCGATGTCACCGACTTGGGCACGCTGGGTGTCGTCGAAGCACGCGATCGCGACCGAAGCCTCGAACGTGTTGCGATAGTCCTCGTAGCCGGCGTCCTGGTAGTAGTAGCCTTGGTAGAGGGCAGTGATCTTCGAGACATCGCCGGCTTTGGCGGCGTTCAGCGCGTCGGCAAGTTCGGGCCACGACTCTTCGTCGTAGAGCGCCGAAACCGCTGCGGCGAGAATCATCTGTTTCGTCAGTCCGTCGGGCGGTGTGGCGGTGAGCGAGTCGAACGTCGACGTGAGTCCGTTCTTCTTCAGGAACTCGTTGAGAACTCGTTCGAAACCTTCGGCTTGGCTGGCGATGCGCTCGGCCCGACTGGCAATCGGGCTGGGGGGTGCGTCGAGCACGCTCGCGCGGACCGTCGACGGAAACATGCTCTGCCAGGCGAGGCCGAGTACGCCTCCGTAGGAAAACCCGAAGTACGAGACCTGCTTCTCTCCGAGTGCGCGGCGAATCGCCTCCATGTCGCGTGCGGCGTCGATGGTGCCTACGTGGTCGAGAATGTCGCCGCTGCGTTGCGTGCAGCCGTCGACGAACGACTTCGCGGATTGGGCGGTGAAGGGCTGTCGGAAGTAGTCGTCGTAATTGTCGATGCAGTCGATGGCGGGGGTCGACTCCCCGGTTCCGCGCGGGTCCCAGGCCACGATGTCGAAATGGTCGAGCACGTCACGGCTGAAGTAGTAGGCCGCGTTTTGGGCGAGCGAACTGCCCGGCGCGCCGGGGCCACCGGGATTCACCAGCAGGACGCCGATTCGTTCGTCCGGTTTCAGCGCTCGCTGTCGTTCGAGTTTCAGGGTGAACGTTGCAGAAGGCTGCGCGAAGTAGTCGCGGGGTACCTCGAGTTCGGCACATTCGACTCCGTTGCAGCCCTTCCATTCGAGAGGCTTGGGTTCGATCGGGAGAGAAGAGGTGGTCGACGCTGATTCGGTGTTGGTGGCTGAGGGTGCAGTCGTTGAGGGGTCGGTTGAACCGCCTTGTCCGCACGCCGCGAGCATGGCCGCGCAAACCGCCAGGGAGGCGATCCTCTTCACCATGTGTCGATCATCGGGCGCTTCTTGCCCTGGCGCTGCGGGGGAGTGGGTGCGGCATCGAGCAGGCTGATGAGTCGCTGACGTGTTTCGGCGGGGTCGATCACTTCGTCGATCTCGGCGTGCGCTGCGATGTTCAGGGCTCCACCACGTTCGTATGCGGCCGCGATGAGTTTGTTCTCCAGGGCCAGTCGCTCGTCGGGATCGGCCACGGCTTCGATTTCCTTGCGATAGCCCAGTCGTACCGCGCCCTCGAGGCCCATACCGCCGAATTCTCCCGTGGGCCACGAGAGGGTGGGATAGCGACCGTGCAGGGTGCCACCGGCCATGGCTTGTGCACCGAGGCCGTAGCACTTGCGCAGAACGACCGTGATCCAGGGAACGGTGATGCTGCCCGCAGTCACGAACATCCGGCTGAAGTGTCGAACCTGTGCCGTCTTTTCGGCCTCGGGGCCGACCATGAATCCGGGTGTGTCGCACAGCGACACGATGGGCAGGTCGTGTGCATCGCACAGCTGCACAAAACGTGCGGCCTTGTCGGCGGCGTCGCTGTCGATCGCGCCGCCCAGGTGTGCGGGGTTGTTCGCGATGATGCCCACCGCGTGTCCACCGATGCGCGTGAGGGCCGTGACCACGCCGACTCCGAAAGTGGGTCGAAGCTCGAGCCAATCGCCCCCGTCGGCAAGATTCCGGATTGCATCACGTACCGCATACACACGCGTGCGCTGTTCGGGGACCACGCTGCGCAGGGCTTCGTCGTCGCCCGACCGTGGTTCGACGCGCCGACGCAGGAAATAGTCGAGATAACGCCTGGCAGCTTCGACGGCCTCTGCTTCATCGCGAACACGGATGTCGACCACGCCGTTGGTCGTCTGCACTTCGATGTCGCCGATGGCGGTTGGTTCGACGCGTCCGAGTCCGCCACCTTCGATCATTGCCGGGCCGGCCATGCCGATGTTCGAATTTTCCGTCGCGATGATGACGTCGCAACAGCCCAAGAGCGCGGCATTGCCCGCGAAGCAGTAGCCCGACGCGATGCCGACGAGGGGTACCAGCCCCGACAACGCACCGAAGAGAGCGAATGCCATGCAGTCCATGCCGGTGACGCCGTGCGAGTCGGTGTCACCGGGACGGCCGCCGCCGCCCTCGGCGAACAACACGAACGGCAGGCGCATTTCTTCGGTGAAGGCGAAGAGCCGATCTTTCTTGATGTGGTTGATGAGCCCCTGTGTTCCGGCAAGGACCGTGTAGTCGTACGAGGCAACGGCGATCGGGGCTCCGTTCAGGGTTGCCATTCCACCGACCAAACCGTCGGCCGGCGTATTGACCATCAAGTCTTCTGCGCTGCGACGTTGGCGTTGGGCCGCAACCGCAAACGCACCGACTTCTCGGAACGACCCGGCGTCGACGAGATCGTCGATGTTTTCTCGTGCGGTTCGCTGGCCGCGCGAGCGTCGCCGTTCAACCGCCTGAGGGCGTGCCGCGTCGGCGGTGAGTTGTCGACGTTCGCGGTAGCGAGCCAGGTCGGCGCGCTCGGTGCTTGACGCGGCCAGCGGCGCGTCCCCGGGCGCGGCGTCAACTTCGCCGGGCGTGATCGTGAAGAGAATCTGGTTCTCTTCGACCGTGTCGCCAACCGCGACGTTGATCGCGGTGATCGTTCCGTCAATCTCGGTCACGACGGGGTGTTCCATCTTCATGGACTCGAGAACGATGACTTCGCTTCCCGCGCGAACGACGCTGCCCTTCGAAGCATTCACTGCGACGACGGTGCCGATCAGCGGCGAGCGGTACCCAAGAGGTGCGTCCGACATGGTGTCAGTCTTGCCGATACGGCACGGGTGGTAGAAAGAAGTGGGGGTGCGTCATGCCACGTTTGCGTCAAGTTTCTCGATCGGAAGCCGACCCTTCGGTGCTACCGATGTACAACCTGCTTTTCGGCGATCGCGACCCCGTCGCCAACCCGGGTACGGCAACAGGTACTCCGGGTGACTGGTGGACCGTCTTTGCTCTCGTTCCCGAAATTTTCGATCACTCGGTCAGGGGTTTCGCACTGTACCGGAGCCCCGATCGGCGTCTCAGCCCACAACTGCGGGAACTCGCCCAAACGCGTGTCGGCTGGACGCGCCAGAGTCGCTTCGTTTACTCCCAGCACCGCAAATCGTGTCGTTCGGTCGGCATCGACGAGGCAAAGATCGCGGCCATCGATCATTGGACGACGGCCGATTGCTTCTCCGAAATCGAGCGAGCGGTTCTCGCTTACGCCGATGCGTTGGTCTACGACGGCGGTCGCGTGGCCGATGGAGTTTTCGACACGCTGAAGCGATTCCTGAGCGACGAAGAGATTCTCGAACTCACGTACATCACAACGATGTACGAGATGCATGCAGTGATGAGCCGCGCGCTGCGGACCGAGTTCGACGATGTCGAAGAACCCATGACCGAAATCGATGGACCCGATGGGCCGGGAATGAAATTGAGGGTGCGATGAACAGAACTTCGGGGCTCCACCACGTTGCATATGCGTGCAAGAACGGCGAGGAAACACGCCATTTCTACGAAGACCTACTCGGGTTCCCCCTCGTCCACACTGAAGTGACCCGTATCCCCGACACTGACTCCTGGTTTCGACACCTGTTCTTCGATCTCGGTGACGGGTCATGCATTGCATTCTTCGAAATGCACAAGATGGGCGAGACAGAGGGTTGGCGAGCCGATATATCAACGGGCAACGGACTTCCCGTGTGGGTCAATCACATCGCGTTTTCGGCCGATGTCGATCGTCAGGCCCGAGCCAAGGCGGCGCTCGCATCGGCGGGTATCGAGCCGATCATGGACGTCGACCACGGCTGGTGTCACTCGCAGTACTACCTCGACCCCAACGGAATCATGGTTGAGTTCTGTCGCGACACTCCGGGCTTTACGCCCGACCCGGTGTCTGCGCGGCGCGCACTCGACGATCCGGTCGTCTAGCGCGGCGATTCTTCAGCCGATGCGAAGGTGTCGACGGTCGAATTCGGTGAGCCGTCCGCGACGCACCCAGACGTCGGCAATGTCGACCTCCTGGTCGTATGCCATGACGACGCTCGGCTTCTTCAGGCCGGCTTCACGCCAGTCACGAATCGCCGCCGTACCGAGACGTTTCG
>JBEBAF010000146.1:0-6993 GCA_041159045.1 Actinomycetota bacterium | reverse complement strand
TGTCGTCGATTCCAACACCGTCGTCTCGAATCATCAGTCGAATGTGATCATTCACCACCTGAATTGCGATGAGGACGCGCGTTGCTTTGGCGTGTCGTGCAATGTTCGAGAGGCATTCGCGGAGCGTGCACGCCACGTCACCGGTGATCAAACGACGATCGATCGAATCGACATCGTCCTTGATGTCGACCACGGGATCAAAGCCCAGACCGATCGACGCATCGTGGATGATGGCGTGAAGGATGGATGACAGCGGTTGATCGTCAGAACCGTAGATTCGTCCGCCGCGACAAATTTCGCGCATGCGGCCGATGGTTTGTGATTGCAGCTCGATGAGTTTGTGCAATTCACCGCGTAAACCGTCCGGTGCGGAAGAGGCGAGCGAGGTGAGACGCAACATGGTAGCGAAGACATCCTGGATCGGACCATCGTGGAGATCACGCGCGAAATTCGCCGTGACGGTTGTTGCATCCACGAATGCGAACGTATGTGTCGACGCGCCGTCGGGCAATTGACAAATGTCGTTCGTATTCGGCGTGACTATGACTGATGTACCGCGATCAATGAAGCAGGTCAGACATTGATGACAAACGTCAGTGTTGGTCGACCTGTGGCTGCTTCTTCGTTCCCACGAGCACGAGGATCGCTGCAAGTGAAATGAAACCGAACAACCACGTCGCAAGGGGGCGCACGGTGCCGTCGAACCGATCGCTTGCAAGGCCACCGAGTAGTGCACCACCGGCGGTGGTCACCGTCGCCATGACACTCGAAGCGGTGCCGGCGATATGGGCTACGGGCATCATCGCAGCCGTATTGCACAGAGGGTTGAGCCCTTGGGCGATAGGAACCACCAGCACGATTGCGATCATGTAAAGCCAAAACGGTGGGGCCCCGTCGGTGAACCAGGCGACGGCGAGGAAGAACCCAGCACTCGTTGTCGCCAAGACAACGAGACGTCGGATCAGGGGGATCGTGCCGTAGGTGCGCACCATTCGAGCGTTGTTGAGGGAGTTCATCGAGAAAACGAAAGCAATGCAGCCGAAGATCAGCGGGAACCATGGGCCGAGCCCGTAAACATCTTCGACGATGACTTCGGAACCGGCCAGATAGGCGGTCATTACCGAAAAAAGGAACATCACGGCGAGAGTGAACGAAATCGTTTGTCGGTGAGTGACAACCTCGCGGGCAGCACTTCCCACCGACGACCACGTGAACGGTCGTCGACGTTCCGGAGCAAGAGTCTCGGGAAGTCGCCTTGACCAGATGAGAAGTAGTGCCGTGAGAATCGCCGGGCAAACGAAAACCGATCGCCAGGGGAGGATCGCAATCAGGCCCGCACCGAAGCTTGGCGCGATGATCGGAACGAGGAGAAATACGGCCATGAGCGTTGACATGAGGCGTGCCATCGCGTCGCCTTCGTAGCGATCGCGGATCATTGCCGTGGCGATGGCGCGTGGTGCACCCGCGCCCAAGCCCCAGACGAACCGCGAGAACTTCACCCACCCCCACGTCGGTGCGACGCAGGCAAGTAGCGCACTGGCGATGTAAATGACCGTGCCGACAGCGAGTGGCTTCTTTCTGCCATAGCGATCGGAGGCGGGGCCATAAAGCCAAGGGCCGACGGCGACACCCAGGAAGAACGCGGTGATGATCCAACCAACGTCGGTGGAGTCGGGGGACATTCCGAATTCGTGCCGCATGTCGGGAAACGCCGGAATCATGATGTCGATGGCGAGTGCGCCGAGCGCCATGAACGAGGTGACGATCGCGATGAACTCTTTTTCACCCGCGTAACGGCGTTGCTTCTCGACCGCCGCTTCTTGATTCGTCACCGCAACAAACTAGGTGAACGACCTACGTCGCAACGTGGCAGAGGAGATGCGGCAGTGGAAGAGATGCCGGCGGCGACTACAACGGCAGTCCGTCGATGTCGAGCAGTGCACCAGTGGTGTACGAACTTGCGTCGCTGGCAAAGTACAGCGCTGCACCAACCACTTCGTTCGGTTGACCACCGCGACCCAGCGCATACGCAGATTTCGCATGTTGCGTGAAGGTTGGCAGGTCCCATGCTTTCGAGATGTCGGTGAGGAATGGTCCGGGGACGATGCAATTGACGCGCACGTTCGGACCGAATGCGGCCGCGAGGCTTTTTGTCAGGCTGTTGATGCCAGCCTTTGCCGCCGCGTAGGGCGCCTCGTTCGGACTGGGACGATGACTCGAAACCGACGACACGTTGATGATCGAGCCGCCACCCGCAGCCACCATGCGCGTGCCGATGTTGGTGGAGAGACGAAACGGACCTTTCAGGTTGACGCCGATGACCTTGTCGAAGAGATCTTCGCTGACATCGGTGAGCGATGGATACAGGGGAGACATGCCCGCGTTGTTGACGAGTACGTCGACGCGTCCGAATTCGGCGTACGCAGCTTCAGCAAGCGCATCGGCACCAGACCAACTGGCGGCGTGATACGCGAACGGCACGGCACGTCGACCCAATGCACGCACTTCTTCGGCAACCAACACGCAGTTCTCGATTTTCCGACTGGCGATGACCACGTCGGCACCACACTCTGCGAAAGCGAGCACCATTTCGCGACCGAGACCACGGCTTCCACCCGTGACGACGGCAACTTTGCCGGTGAGATCGAACATCTTTTCCTGAAGCGACATGTGGACAATGTAGGTCAGGCGCTACTGCGCCGTAACGGGCTGTCGCCGGGTTGGGTGACCGTGACGCGACGACTCGAAGGGTCGAGGCGGAGTCGCCATCCTCCCTCGTGAACACAGCGATGGTGTTCACCGCATAGTGGTACCAAATTCGCCATATCGGTGGGGCCACCGTTCGCCCAGTATTCGATGTGATGCGGCTCGCATCGTGCGATGGGAACATTGCAGTGGGGAACAGCGCACGTGGAATGCATGGCCTCGAGTGCTTTGCGCTGCTGGGGGCTGGCGAGGCGGGACGCCCGTCCCATGTCGAGAACGACTCCCTTTGTTGACATGACGACGGGGATGATGCGGGCTTCACACGCCATGCGCCGGACCGTTTCGACCGGCAAGTCGATACCGGTTCCCGTTGATAGCTGCGTGCCCGTATGAAGCCCACGACGCAACGTTTCGAGATCGACGACAACACTGACTTCGGCACGAGTGTGGGTGCCGCCGAGGCTGACGACGTTTTCTCCCTCGTGGCTGCACACCAGTGCGACGAGCGCAAGAGCGTTGAGGTGCGACGGCTTGTCGACCGTCGGTGCTGCGACCACACCAGAAGCGGCGGTGTCGGATTCGGCCGAACCATGGAACATGCGACGCACTGCTTGTTCCAGCCGGCCGACCAGGCGCAGACCGGACTCGGGGTCGAACTCGCCGTGCACTCGCACCATGCCGCTGTCGTTGTCGACCCAATGGCGAAACCACGTGCGGAGGCGTTGACGTTCGGTTGGGTCACCGCCCGCGGCGGCTTCAGCACGCGAGACCGCCTGATGCACCGCTCGCGAGAAGTTTTCGGGAGTCGACCGCCGCGCAACATTGACGAGCCAGGGCTCTTCGGCGGCGAGAAGTGCACGTGTTTCGGGCGCGATGTGCCGAACTGCGCGCGCAACGACATCGACGTGTTGAGTTGGTACGTCGCCCGCAAAGACTGCCTGCTTCATTTCCGGAAAATCGTCGAGCAAACGAACGCGTTGCATGTCGCGACGCGCTTCGGGCCGCGAAACCGAGGTGGCGGCGACGATGACCTGTTCCGGCATGATTGCGGGTGATGCGACCGACAGTTCATTCAACCGATTGTTGAGCAGAAGTCGAAGCGCATCGAGCTTGCGCTGCAATGCCGCGATGCGCTGGAGACCCCGACGAACGCCATCGATGCCGAGCTGGGGAATGTCGTCGGGTGCGGGAAGTGCGGGCCGAAAATCGGCGAAAGGCGGAGTAATTCCGCGAGAAGCAATTGTGTCGGCCACATGCGCCTCCTTGTCCGTGCACGCTACGGATGGGGTGTTCGCGATGCTGGTGTGGAGATGACGAGGGTCAGACCGTTGCGGAAGGGTTCGTCACGAAGAATGAGCCCAATGCGACACGAACAACCTGTTCCCAGTTCGCAATCGACACCGGCTCGGTGTCGAGGTCGAGCAACACTCGCGCGAGGTTGTAGCCCTGAACGAACACCGACACGGCGCGCGCGTCGACATCGGTGCGCAACCAGCCCATTTGTTGGCCGTAGCGAATTGCCTCGGCAATGGCTTCAGTGTGCGAGTGCTGTTGAACGGCGAGGGCCTCGCGCAGCTCGGGACGTCCGTAGGAACTTGAAATGACGGACAGTCGATTCAGACGGGCGCGCTCGCGCTCGGCCGCAGACCCGATTTCAACGAGTGCCGATGTCACTGCAATGAACTCTTCGAGGGACTTCGTCTTCAGCAGGGCTTCGCGCACGCGGGCCGCATCTTCGGCAATGAAGCGACTGAACTGCGTGACGCGTGCGGCGGCAATGAGACCTTCTCGCCCGCCGAAGTGGTGATAGAGCGAACCTTTCGAGATGCCCGTTTCCTGGAGAATGTCGTCGATGCGGACGCTGGCTTCGCCGCCTGCTTCGATGGCGCGAATCGCAGATTCGATCACCGCATTGACCGTCACCTCGGCGCGCGCCTGGATCGGTTGCGGGACGCCGGCTGTTGACTCCATGACGTAGACGAATTTACCAGAACTTGACGTCCGGCGACTTCGCCCGCAGAGGCTCAGTCCTTTTCGATGTACGGGCCGAGGAGCTGCTCGACCCGCATGTGCGGGGGAATGCGGTCGATGCCAATGATGCGGTCGACGGTCTCGTGGAAGTGCCAGATACGACGTTCCTGGTAGTTGACGACAACGCCTTTCATCGCCGGCGACTCGAGCGAGCGCTGCATTGGAGCCATGTTCCATTTGTCTTCATCCATGATGAGGTCGAACTCGTCCATGCGTTGCTGCCAATGCGGCGGTAGCTCGTCGCCTTCCCAATCCTTTGGTGCGTAGTGCGACCACATGAGACGCGTGTGCCCCTTGTCGATCGGCCAGAACATGATGAAGGGAAAGCCGTAAGCGGCCACGGGCGAGATGAGGTTCGGGAACAACGAAAAGGCCGTACTCGTCGAACGGATCAGATCATTTACCGAAGGAATGTCGATGAAGCGAGAATCCTTGAAGGTCTGGAAGTCGGACCAGTCCTTCATGCCGCGCATTTCGCACGCCTTCTTCGAGAACGGTGTGACCATGCGACTGCAGCCATTCGGCAAAAGACCCATTGATGCGCCGCGGTTGTCGAGTGCGCTCCAACCACCGCGATCGTGAATGAAACGGAAGTGGTAGACCTCGAAGAAAGCTTCGGCGGTGACCTTCCAGTTGCATGGAATATCCATCACGCGCGGACCAACCGTGCGCAGTTCCTTGCCGCAGAGTTCTTCCATCTGCTGAAACGCAACGCCGAACCAATCGTGCAACGAAGCCGCATCAGGATCTTGGTTGATCCAGATCCAACCCTGCCACGATTCGCACTTGATCTCGGTGAGGCGTTTGTCTTCGCGACACAGGCCGATGAAGTCACGTTCATCGGGAACGCTCTTCAATTCACCCGAATCAATGGCGTACACCCAGCCGTGGTACTGACAACGCAACTGATTGGCGCACCCCTTCGCTTCACGCACGACCGGTGCACCGCGGTGCTGGCAGGTGTTGTAGAAGGCACGAAGTTTTCCGTCGTTTCCGCGCACCACGACGATGGGAACTTTGAGGTGGTCAAAAGTGAAGTAATCGCCCGGATTCGCGACGTCTTCTTCGCGTCCGGCCATCACCCAGACTTTCGTCCACAAGTGTTTCTGCTCGAGATTCCAGAATTCGTCGGAGATGTAGCGGTCGATCGGTACGTCATGAAAGGCGGGGAAACCCTCGGGGTTTCCCTTGCGCTCGAACTGCGCGGCCATTTCGTTCTTGATGCGTTCGATCAGTGATGCGTCCATTGGGCCCTCCTCGTGACGCGTTACTGCGACCACGATACGACGCGATGAGGGCTCTGTTTCAGTCGGCGAGAAGATCCTCGGCTGTTTGGCGTACCTGCCAATCACGGTCTTCGAGAGCCAAACGCAGAATGTGGTCGACTTCGTCGCCGGAGAACGGCGCAAGCGACATGACGGCGCGTCGGCGTACGGCCGGTTTGTCGTTGTAGGCGTGGAGAATCGAGGGCAGGCCACGAGGATCGCCGAGCGAGCCGAGTGCGGCCACGCACGATTCACGAACCAGCGGATGTGGGTGGTTGGCCGAGTGTCCGATGAGTGCCTGCAATTCGGCTTCGGTGACGTTCGGACGTTCACCGACTGCCCATGCCGCCGTTTCGGCGACGGCGTAGTCGGGGTCGTCGATCAACCGCAACAGATCGACGCGCACGTCTGCGGCTCCGATTTGTGCCAGCCGATGCCGCACGGCGCGATCGGGGTCGGTCAATGCGAGCGCGATGTGACGCGGTGTCAGCTGATCGGATTTGTGAAGTCCCGAAAGTGCGATCGATCTGAGTGTCGCGTCGTCGCCATCGAATGCCGCTTCGACCGTTGCGATGTCGCGACGATGCACCGCGAGAGTGAGTTGCGCAAGGTCCATTTTCTTGGTCAGCGGAGAAGGCTGGTGACCGAACCCACGGCGGTGGCAAGAACGATGGAAACGGCGATTGCGATGACAATGCCACTCACAAGTGCAAGGAGAACAAGTCCCCCGGATGCAACGGCGCGCTTGCGGATGTCGGGTTGCTGGTACGGAAGTGTCGACCGCTGATCGACGCGCAGGTAAATGGGTGCGGTTCGAGAGGTGTTGCGGCGCAACGCGTTCCAATCGATGCGACCGCCGACCGCTACCAACGCGAGAAGGGCAAGAAGACAGACAACCACCGAGCGCACGGTGACATCGGCGGTGGACAATGCAACAATCGTGGTTGTCATGTCAGAAATGCCTCCTCCACCGCCGCCTGCGCAGAGCGTA
>JBEBAF010000145.1:0-4368 GCA_041159045.1 Actinomycetota bacterium | reverse complement strand
CGTCTGCGGCCTCCTTGGTCATCCCCATGCGCTTGACGAGTGCCTCTGCCATCTGCGGCCCGACACGTCGAACGGGGTTGAGCGCAGTCATCGGGTCTTGGAAGACCATGGCGATCTGCTTTCCCCAGAGTTCGCGAATCTCCTTGGCGGTCATCGTCAGGAGTTCAATTCCGTTCAGCTTGACGCTGCCTTCGCGCTTCACACGACGACCTCGGAGGAGCCCCATCGAGGCTCGTGACATCACGGTCTTGCCCGATCCAGATTCGCCGACGATCCCGACGCTTTCGCCCATGGCGATTGACAGAGATACCCCACGCACTGCTTTCAGTTCGCCACGCTTGGTACTAAACGCGATGCGAAGGTTTTCGATCTCGAACATGTTGCTCATATGCGCGACTCTCGTCCGTCGATCTGACCGCGGAAGTAGTCACCGAAGTAATTGAGCGCCATGACCGTGAGGGCGATTGCCGCAGCTGGCACGAGCGTGGTGTGCGGCACGATGCTGATGTCGCCACGGTTCTTCGCGAGCATTGATCCCCACGACTGGCCTGGGTCGGTGCCTACACCGAGGATGGCAAGGCCACCCTCGACGACGATGACAACACCCGCCGCGAGGAAGCCGACTGACATCATCGAAGGGATCACGTTGGGGACGATGTGCGACCACAGGATCTGGCGACGCTTCATTCCAACGGACTCGGCCACCATGACGAATTCTCTACCGGTCCACGACAGGGCTGCCGAACGCGCAATACGACCGAGGATCGGAATCAACACGAACGTGATCGAGATGATGAGCACCAGAATTCGGGGCATCGCGGCCTGTGGGTTGAATGGGTCGGGGCTTGCGAAGACTGCAACCATCGCGAGGGTCAAGATGAGTGTCGGGATCGACAGGGTGACGTTGAAGTACATCGTGATGACCGCATCGAGCCAGCCACGCCAGTACGCAGCGACGATTCCAAGCGCACCACCGATCACCGAAGCGATGAACACCGAGACGAATGAAATGACGATTGACCACCGCGTTCCGTGAATGACGGCGGCCAGCATGTCGACTCCATCGAAGTCGGCGCCGAGTATGTGTCCAGGGGAGAAGAGTCCTGCACCTGCGCGTTCAAAGTCGTTGAACTTCCAGTCGGTGACCGGCAGCATGTCGCCGACGGCACTGAGAAAGACGCAAAGTGCGAGCCAAGCACTCGCGAAGTAGAACCCGATTGGTTTGCGCTCACGCACCACGGTGACTCCTCACGCGTGGGTCGATGATGCCGTACAAAACGTCGACGATCAGGTTGAACACGATGTATGCTACGGCAACGAGTGCTATCAGCGACTGAATCGCCAAGTACTGGCGGAAGTAGATCGACTGGGCGATGAGTGTGCCGAGACCATCGAAGGCGAAAACGGACTCGACAACAACCGCACCACCGATGAGGGCACCCATGTTGAGCGCCGCAGAGGTCAACAGCGTCAGTGATGACGGGCGCAATACGTGACGCCACAGAATCCACTGGTTGGACAATCCCTTGGACGAAGCCATCGTGACGAAGTCTTCCTTGAGGGTGGCGATTGTGTCCACACGCAGGAGGCGGGTGAACGTTGATATGAGGCCGATCGATAGCGCGAGTACCGGCATCACCATCGACTTGAAATGTTCCGAAACACTCTCCGTCAACGGCACATAACCGACTGGATTGACAAGCTCCAGTTTCACGCCGAGGATGTAGGCGAGCGCGAGCCCAACCGCAAAGTTCGGAATTGAAGCGAAGGCGAAGAGCGTATTGCTGACTACCTTGTCAGCCCGGGTATCGGCCTTGTAGGCGAGGAAGATTCCGAGCGGAATCGAGATGATGAGCGAGAACACGGTCGTGTATGCCATCAGCAACAAGGTGCGCGGAAGCGTCAACGCAATCTGGTCGCGAACTTGGACTCCACCATCCACCACGGTGGTGTACGTCTGGCCGAAGTCGCCCCGCACGAAATCCTTCAACCACGACCAGTAGTACTGGAAGATGTTGACATCAAGGCCGAGCTCTTTGCGAAGCATGGCGTGTTGCTCGGGGGTTCCGAAGGGAAGAAGCGTGGTGACCGGGTCACCAGGCAACAGCCGCACGATGACGGTGATGCCGAATGTCACCAGAACGAGGACAAGCACGGCGCGAGCGATCGACTTGGCAATTCCCCCGAATTTCCCCACGGGGCACATTCTTGTGGCTCGACAGGGGGAATACAAATCCAGATACGACAAAGGTGCGGTGGTTTCCCACCGCACCTTTGTGCGACTGCGTCACCCGCTCACGCGGGCGTGGTCATCAGCCCTTGGACTTGGTTGCTGATGCGATGTCGAATCCCGAGCCCGAGATGATCGGTCGGAATGCACCGCCAGGAAGTGGCGTGGCGCCGATTCCTGAAACCTTGTTGTTCCAGACGAGCGTTCCGCCTTCGTTGTAGGTCGGCACCTGGTAGGCCTCTTGTGCAACCTTCGTTGCGCACGGAGCGAACGCGGCCTTGGTGGCCACTGCCCGTGCATCTTCGAAGCACTTGGTGAGTGTCGGATCGGTGAAACCGAATCCCGAGAGCTCGAGGTTGGTATTGGTGACGAACAACAGACCGAAGTCCGCGTAGTAGCCCGAGTTCACGTTGAACCAGGAGGCCTGCTGCTGCAGGGCGAATCCGCGCAGGATCAACTGCGTGGAGGTCACCGGCGGCATGAGCGAGCAAGCGATGCCAGCGGCGCCGAGCATGTTGCAGATGGCTTGGTTGGCCTTGGTCGACTCCGTCGTGGTGTTGACCGGGAGGACGACCTTCAGGTCCTGGCCAGTCTCAGCCTTGTACTGAGCTGCGTACTCCTTGGCCTTGTTCACGTCATACTTCGGCGATACGCCCTTGACATAGAACGGGTGCATTGGCGGCGCGATTGCGTAGGACGCGTCACCGTTGCCCTTCGTCATCAAGGTCGTGAAGGCCTTGGTGTCGATGGCGCTGGCGAAGGCGAGACGTGCGCTCTTCTTGGCGAACGGCAACTGCGTCGAGTTCAGGTGGAAGTTCCACGAGATCTCGCGCGGACCTTGATACACGGTCACCTTATTCTTGAGTTTCTTCAACTCGTTGATCTGGGTGCCTGAGGTTGCGCCGAAGGTGGCGATGTCGGCCTGGCCGGTGCGCACCGCGTTACCGCGCTGTGCAGCGTCACCAACAGTCTTGAACGTCACGGTGCTGGCCTTGGGCAGCGAGGAGCCGTCCTTTGCCTTGCGCCAGTAGTTCGGGTTGGCGACCAACACGGTCGTGTTGGGGTCGGTGCCCTTCGACTTGACCATGAATGGTCCGGTTCCGGCGGCGACCGTCGTTCCACAGCTTGGGCTGAGGAGCGAGTTCGTCGACATCACCGTGGAGCGACCAACGCTCCACAGGTTGTATGGGAAGTTCGGACGTGGCGAGGACAGGTTGAACTGCACCGTGTAGTCGTCAATGATCTTCAAGAAGTTCGCCCACTTGCCTGCGATGACGCCAGCAGCATCAGCCGGCACTCTGGTGCGCGGGTTGAGTGCGCCATTGATACCGGCCATGTCGAGCCACGCAATTGCGGGGAGCGACGGCTTCGGTCCCTTGCCACCCATGAAGGCTGGCATGAGGCCCAAGTTGGCGAGCATGTTCATCTGCACGGTCTTGGCGGTGAGTTCTTCACCATCGTGGAACTTGATGCCCTTGCGGAGCTTGACCGTCCACTGCTTGAAGTCTGGGCTCGACGAGTAGGCCTCGGCGAGGTACGGCACGATCTTGCCCTTGTCGTTCTGGATGGTGAGCGTCTCAAGAACCGCGTTCTTTGCCGCCACCTGGTCAACACCTGGCGAGTCCTGGTTGCACCAGCCGGCATCCGGCTCGTTAATCATGATCGTCAGGTCGTTCTTTGCGGCTGCCGAAATCTTCGCAGCACCGCTGCTCGGAACTGCGACCGTCGATGCTGCAAGTGCAACACCGAGGGCTACGGCTAGACGCTTCCCGATGCGGGAAGAACCCAGTTTCTTGTTCATTATTTCCCCCTCTTCATCACTATTTAGTGATGAGTTTGTTGGGAGCCAGCGTATGCCCGTACGTCGGATTCGTCAAGCGAGCGGACAGTCGCCCACTAACTAACCGAGCGGTAAAAAAGCCTTATTTGGCTTGGATCTGGCGCAGTTGTGCCAGTGGGATGTGGCAGCGCAGGAAGTGCCCTGGCTCGGCCTCGATGAGGTCGGGTTCGACGCTCGTGCAGAGGTGCTCCACGCCGCTTCCCGCCATTCGCGGGCAGCGGGGGTTGAGGACGCAACCCTGCGGCGGATTGGCCGGGCTCGGCACCTCGCCGCCCAGGCGCACGCGTACGCGTTGGGA
>JBEBAF010000144.1:0-3439 GCA_041159045.1 Actinomycetota bacterium | reverse complement strand
AATTCTGTCACCTGTATTTGATTTCAGGTATTAGACATCATATATTTGGACCTCGTGTCCATCTCCGACCTCATCTCCCTCAACCTCGGCTCGCCCGCAGTTCTCGCATTCGCACTCGGCGTCGTCGCCACGTTGCTGCGCAGCGACCTGCGTTTTCCCGAAGCAGTCACTTCGTTGCTGTCGACGTACCTGCTGTTTTCAATCGGCCTGAAGGGCGGCATGGAACTTCGCCACGCCGCCATCGGTGACATTGCGGCACCGACCATTGCAACGTTTGCGCTCGGTCTCACGGTTCCGATCGTTGCGTACGCGGGTGCACGTCGTTTCGTCGGTCTGGGAGTTGCCGATGCCGCTTCACTTGCCGCGCACTACGGCTCGGTTTCAGCAGTCACCTTCACCGCAGCAGAGTCCTTCGCACGCGCCGCGGGAACCCTGGAGGAAGGATTCCTCCCCGCCCTCGTTGCCATGCTCGAGGTACCGGGGATCGTCGTCGCGATGGTCATCGCCAGCCGCGCACTCGGTGGCCGCAACCTACGGTCGGCGGTTCACGAAGTCATCACCGGCAAAAGCATCATGCTTCTCGTCGGCGGCTTGCTGATCGGTTCGTTCGCATCGCAGGCGGGCCTCGAGAAGGTGACGCCGATTTTCAAGGATCTCTTTCCCGGAGTCCTCGTGCTGTTTCTCCTCGACCTCGGCACCCTCGCGGCCCAACGACTGAAGACATTGCGTGCGGTCGGCCTGCGACTCGTGGTTTTCGCAATCTCGATGCCCCTCGTTTTCGGCACGATCGGTGTGTTCGTTGGCACCGCGGCCGGCTTGTCAGTCGGTGGCGCCGCGGTATTCGCCGCGATGGTGGCAAGTGCCAGTTACATCGCCGCGCCCGCTGCCGTTCGGGTCGGTCTACCGGAAGCCGACGTCGGCATGTCGCTCGGTGCCGCGCTGGGCATGACGTTCCCGTTCAACCTGGCGATCGGAATCCCGTTGTTCCACGAGATCGCCCAGCGCATCGGGTGAAGTGGTAGGCCAGGTAGGGATCGAACCTACGACCAAGGGATTATGAGTCCCCTGCTCTAACCACTGAGCTACTGGCCCGCGAACCGTGACGTCGGGAACGACGGGATCGTAGGAAAATTGCTCGGGGGGTGGGGCTCGAACCCACGACCGACGGATTAACAGTCCGTTGCTCTGCCAACTGAGCTACCCCCGAAGGGCATCGGGCAGGTTAGCAGCGGAGGTCCGAAATCAGTCGTCCAGAAATGCCCGAAGTCGCGCAGAGTTGTGCGGATGGCGCAAGCGGGCAAGGGTCTTTTGTTCGATCTGACGGATCCGCTCGCGGGTCACGCCGAATTCAGCGGCCACCTCGTCGAGCGTGCGCGGCCGGCCATCGGGGATTCCGAAGCGCATCGCGACGATCTCGCGATCGCGTTCGGGAAGGGTGTCGAGTTCGAACTTCACCGAATCGATGAGAGCGTTGCGCTCGACGACAGTGATCGGTGACTCGGCATTCGCGTCGGCGATGATGTCGCCGTACGCCCCGCCGTCGCCATCGTCGCCGAGTGGTGTGTCGAGGCTGACGGTGCCGATTGCGTACTGCATGAGCTCGAGAACTTTGTCGACGGCGAGGTCACAACGCTGCGCCACTTCTTCGGGGCTTGGGTCACGTTCAAGTTCCGAAGTCAGGTCGCGCTCGACGCGTTGCACCCGGTTGACGAGCTCCATCATGTGAGTGGGAATGCGTATGTTGCGCCCTTGGTCGGCCATCGCACGGGTCATTGCCTGGCGAATCCACCACGTTGCGTAGGTCGAGAACTTGAAACCTTTTTCGTAGTCGTACTTGTCGGCAGCTCGCATGAGGCCGATGTTGCCCTCTTGAATGAGGTCGGCAAGTTGCAGCTCTTTGCCGTCGTATCGACGGGCAATGGATACGACAAGGCGGAGGTTCGCCTTCACCATTTCTTCTTTTGCGTCCTGCCCCGACTTCACGGCCATGCGGAGCGAGCGTTTCTCACCGGGCTCGACTTTCGGATCACTTGTCAGCCGCTCGGCGGCCGCCTGACCGTCTTTGATCAGCTTGCCCAGACGACGTTCATCTTCGGCAGTGAGAAGGTCATGTTGACCAATCTCGTTGAGATAGAGACGCATCGCGTCAGAGCTGCGCTCGGTCACCGCCACGACGTCTCCCCCATGGCCCCAACACTAGATTCATTCGAGGGAGCGAAATTCACGCGGGGGTCGTGTCTGCCACCGCCGGCAGCGCGAGCCACTCGAGCAACGCAGCCGCCGCGGCATCGGAGGTGTCACGTGAATCGAGAGCCTCGAGGTTGAGCCGTGCATCGCGATCGGCGCGCAGGATCTCGGGATCGGACACACCCCGGTGCGATGACAGTGCACGGCGAACCGCAGCCGCGAGAAGGTTCATGGCTTCCGCCCTGCCGTCGGCTTCGATGTCGACGACAGCAGCTCGTTCGAGAATTTCGCGCGCCTCGGGATCGGCCGCATCGATGGCGCTGTCGAGGTTGCCCGATGCCCCGGCGACGGCGAGGAATGCCCGGCGCATCACGTCGGTGGGAAACAGTTCCTCGACCAACCAGGGCGCGATCGAATCCCAATCCTGAAGCAGTACCGCAATGGCGACGAATTCGGCGTTCTCGGCCGCACCCGAAGCGGTGGGCTCGGCCACTTCGAACTTCACGTTCCGTATGCGCCGTTCGACCCGCGAAACGACGTCGGCAACGGGCAAACCGGTGTGCGTCGCAACCTGACCGGCATAGATCTTGCGCACGTTCGTATCGGGATGTTCGTTGATGACAGCCACTGCCCGCTCGGCCGTTCTGGCGCGTTCTTCGGGCGTGCGCGTGGGGTTGCCGTCGAGCACGCGTTGCAAGCGGAAGCCGAGGAATGGCTGAGAGTCGTCGACGGCCTTTCGCAATGCGTCGGGATTCGAAAGCGACAGTTCACCCGGGTCTTGCCCCTTCGGGAACTGCGCCACCGACACGCTGACTTCGTACTTGGCTTCCCACTCGTAGAAACGTTCGGCTGCCCCCTGCCCCGCCGCGTCGGCATCGAATGCCAGGACGACATGATTGGCGAAGCGCTTCAGAATCCGCACGTGCTCTTCGGTCAGTGCGGTACCGCAGGTGGCCACGGCTCGCGCAATTCCGGCGCGATGGAATCCGATGACGTCGGTGTAGCCCTCGCAGATGATGACCTGATCGTCTTTGACGATGTCGGCCTTGGCCCAATTGAGGCCGTAGAGCGTTCGAGATTTCGAATAGATCGGTGTCTCGGGCGAATTCTTGTACTTCGCCGGGTCGGTGCTTCCGGGAAGAATGCGACCGCCGAATGCCAACACATCACCGGTGTCCGACAGGATGGGAAAGAGAATGCGCGCACGAAACGCGTCCTGCAACTTCCCCCGCTTGTTCGTGAACGCAAGGCC
>JBEBAF010000143.1:0-3140 GCA_041159045.1 Actinomycetota bacterium | reverse complement strand
CTCGATGTGACTCCAGATCAGGCACAGCAGCTCGCCTTGGCGTTGAGGGTGGGCGAACTCATTCCGTTGCTTCGCGGCGATGACGACCAGTCACCGCTGAGTTTGGCCGAGCGGGTCGAGGGTCGTCCGAATTGCGCGCCGTCGCCAGCGCAGTCGGCAGCGGCCAAGACCTCTGCTCCGCGACGCGGGCGGAATATCGAGCTCATCGTCGGCGGCGATGCTGCGGCGCAGCGTTCTGAGCTTTGGGTCCCGTTCATCGTCGCGCGCGGAAAGGAGCGACTTCCATGAGTCGTTTGTTCGCATTGTGTATCGCCCTGGTGTGCCTCTCGTTGTTAGCGGCGGCCGAGTCCCCGGTGCCTCTGCCGGCGCAACTCGATCTCTTCGTGGGCGACAGTCGAGTGATCCAGGCAAGCACATCCCGAATTGCCGTAGGAAACGGCAAGATCGTTTCGGTATCTCCCGTCGGCGCGGAGCAAGTGGTGTTAATCGGCCAAGCCGTCGGCGAGAGCGTGGTGCAGTTGTGGCTTTCGGACGGGCGGCAACACCGTATAACCGTAACGGTAGGACCCGCCGATATCGACGCTCTAAGAAAAACGATCGATGATCTGCTCGTCGGTGTCGATGGCGTCAAAACTCGGGTGGTTGGGCGACGCATTCTGCTTGAGGGTGATGCGGCCGACAGTCGCGCGAGAGAGCGGGCCGCCGCCATTGCCGTGATGTACCCGCAGTCCGTCACGGACTTCGTCGGTAAAGTCGGTTGGGAAAGCATGGTCCATGTCGATGTACGCATCGTCGAGTTTCGTCGAGGCCAGCTTCGTGAGCTCGGAATACGTTGGCGCGACGAAGCGAGTGGACCGAGTGCTGGAGTGATCGCCGATTTCATCACCAACGATCGCTTTCGCCTTCGTGCGGAGAACGACCCCATTTCCGAAGAGGCATGGGATCGTGTGGGCGCGCATACCTCTGCAAAGTTTTACATGGGAATTTCCTCGACGCTCGAATCTAGGCTGCGCGCTCTCGAATCGACTGGGGAGGCGGCTTTGATCGCTGAGCCTCGCTTGAGTTGTCGAAGCGGTGGTACCGCGCGGTTCGTTGCCGGTGGCGAAATTCCGATACCGGTCGTCAATAGTGTCGGATCCACCGATGTGGAGTTCCGTGAATACGGAGTCATTCTCGAAGTACGACCCATCGTTGATGCCGCAGGTGCAGTGTCGATGCGTGTCGAGACCGAACTCAGTCAGGTCGATAACGCGCAGCGTGTCGCCGGAATTCCTGGGCTTCTAAAACGTCGTTCGGCAACCGATCTCAATGTTCAGGACGGTGAAACGATCGTTTTGGCTGGGCTCATTCAGCAACAGCGAAGTCTCGATGATTCCGGGCTACCTGGGCTGTCGCGCATCCCCGCAGCCGGTCGTCTTTTCGGAGTGCGGGGAAAGCGCAGCGAGGACTCAGAAATCGTGATCTTTCTGACGCCGCGGGTCGAGCGAAACGGCGAGTTCGCCGCTGAGACGGAAGAGAAGTTGCGTCAGGTACTCGAGCGTATTGATGCATCGAAGGAAAACCGTTCGCAGCGTCCAAAGGGTTCGGAGTCGTCCGTGCCGCGTAACAGCGCGCGCGAGGTGGGGCGAAAGGGGTATTGAGAAATCTATGTCGGGAGTGGAGCGAGCGATGTATCTGCGCATCAGTGGAAAAACACGTTCAGCCGACTGTGTGTGGGTCGAGGCGGGCGTCATCTGGATCGGAAGCGGGCCTTCGTGTGGTGTGCAAATCGAGGGGGCAGGAATCGGATCACGTCACGCACGTGTCGATCTCGCGAGCGATGGCAAATATGGCGTCGTCGATCTCGGTAGTCCTGCCGGAACGCGAGTGAACGGCGAGCGCATCGTCACCGCGGGGCCTTTGACCGATCGCGATGTGGTCTCCTTCGGTGATACGGAAATTCGCATTCTCCGAGTCGAAGCGCCGCCGCGTCCCGCCGCGATCGAGTCTCGTGAAGGCACGCGTACCGAAGTCGGCGCCGACGACAACGGTAGTGCCGACGAGTCGGCGCCGCGTCATCACGCGACTCCAGTGGTCTCGTCTGAGTTGCTCGATGCCGCTCGGAAGCTGCACGGCCGCCTGCTCACCGAGCTCGATCTTCGGCGTCAGGATGTCGCGAGCATGAGCGATGAGGTCTTGCGCGATCTGGCGACTCGTATTTTGCGGCCGCTCGTCGATGCAGAGTCCCTTGCGGCCGGTGTTCGAGGTGTCGACTTGCTACAGCTCGTGCTTGACGAGGCACTGGGTTTGGGTCCGCTTGAGCCGCTGCTCGCCGACGAGGCGACGCGAGAGGTCATGGTCAACGGCGCCGAGATCATTTTCGTCGAGCGTAACGGCCGCCTCGAGAGAGCGCCTATGCAGTTCAGCGGCGAGATCGCGCTTCGAGGCATCGTCGAGCGCATCGTGAGTCCACTCGGCAGGAGGATCGACGAATCCTCGCCAATGGTCGATGCCCGTCTACCTGACGGGTCTCGCGTCAATGTCGTGATACCCCCGCTCGCTGTTCATGGGACGGCTGTCACCATTCGACGATTCGGGCGACATCGAATTACGGCCGATGACCTCATTCGTTACGGAAGCCTCGATGAGCGTATGTTGAGGTTTCTCGAGGTCGGTGTTCGACATCGGAGGAATATCCTGGTTTCGGGTGGCACGGGCTCCGGAAAAACCACCTTGCTGAACGTGCTATCGAGTTTGATTCCCTCGTCCGAGCGGGTGATCACCATCGAGGATTCCGCAGAACTGGCATTTGATCACCCTAATCTGGTGTCCCTCGAGACTCGTCCTCGAAACATCGAGGGTCGGGGCGAGGTGACGATACGAGATCTCGTTCGTAATGCCCTTCGCATGCGACCGGATCGCATCGTTGTCGGCGAGTGTCGAGGTGGTGAGGCGCTCGACATGCTTCAAGCCATGAATACTGGTCACGATGGTTCACTGAGTACGGTGCACGCCAATAGTCCGAGGGAGTTACTCTCGCGACTGGAAGTCATGGTGTTGATGTCGGGTGTCGAATTACCCATCACTGCGATCCGCGAACAGATTGCATCGTCTGTCCATCTCGTCGTGCATCAAGCGAGATTTTCTTCCGGCACGCGCCG
>JBEBAF010000142.1:0-3858 GCA_041159045.1 Actinomycetota bacterium | reverse complement strand
GACTTCCGCATGGACAATCTCATGTTCGGCACGAAGCCCGAGCACTCACCACTGGCCGTCATCGACTTCCAGGGAACGTTGCGCTGCAAGGGCATTCAAGACGTCGCGTACTTGCTGAGCCACAACATGGACCCGACCGAGTGCCGCGCGAACGAGCGTCGTCTCGTCGAACTGTGGCACGCCGGCCTCGTGGCGAACGGCGTCACCGGCTATTCAGCCGACCAAGCATGGGACGACTACAAACGTGCGGTCCTCTACCTGTGGGTGTACGTGGCAGTCATCGCCGGAACGCTCGACCCGTCGAACGAACGCGGCAAGGCATTCATGGGTGCGATGGTCAGCCGCGCGAGTCGTGCCATCAGCGACCTCGGGCTGATGGCACTCCTCGACACGTTGTAACCAGTGCGCGCAGAAGGCTCAGGCCTTCTTTGAGCCCTTCTTCGAACCCTTCTTGGAACCCTTGTTCGCAGCAGCCTTGGTGCCCTTCTTGGAACCCTTCTTGGTTGCTGCCTTCGAGCCCTTCTTCGAGCCCTTGTTCGCAGCAGGCTTTGCGCCCTTCTTCGTCGTCGTTACCTGAGCGGCCTTGCCACCCTTGTTCGAAGCAGCCGAAGCAGAAGTTGCTCCGAGCCCACCGAGAACGAGGACTGTCGAGAGTGCAGCACCGGCGATTTTCTTTGACTTGGTCATTTCAATGCCCTCCTGGGACGTGAGTCGTTGGGGAAACTCCCCGAAAGAGTGACATGCGAATCTGGAGTCTGCCTCGGAGAAACCTTGAGGGTTTCTCGAGATGTGAAGTGACCCTCGATCGGGAAATTCAGGATTTCTCAAGGTTGAACTGCCACATTGGTGGCATGAGCGGTCATCCTCGCGCACGCATTTTGATCGTTGATGACGAGGAAAACATCTCCTATCTCCTGGCCTCTGCGTGGCGATCCGCCGGATACTCGGTTGAAACGGCAAGCACCGGGAAGACTGCCCTTCAATTGGTCGAGTCCATGAAACCCGACATCATCGTTCTCGATGTTTCGCTTCCCGATATGACCGGCTTCGACGTGCTCGGTCGTCTGCGATCGACCAACAACAAGACACCGGTTGTATTCCTGACGGCGCGCGGCGAAACACACGACCGCGTCCGAGGGCTCACCGACGGGGCCGATGACTACATACCGAAGCCCTTTTCTCTCGAAGAGGTAACTGCCAGAGTCGTCGCGTGCCTCCGTCGAGCTGGTGTAACCACCGTAGAAAGCCGGCACACGGTTGCAGACCTCGTCGTCGACGATGATGCGCACCGCGTGTGGCGTGGCGAGGAAGAAATCCACCTCACGACCACCGAATACCGGCTGCTTCGCTGTTTGGTGGTGAACAGTGGTCGTGTCGTATCGCGTTCGCAGATTCTCGAACATGTATGGCAATTCGACTTCGACGGTGACTCTTCGATCATCGAATCGTTCATCAGCAATATTCGCAAGAAAGTCGACCGCGTCGATCCAAAACTCATCCATACGGTGCGTGGCATCGGATACACGATTCGAACTCGATGATGAGCCTTCGTACACGAGTTCTTTGTGGTTACGCGCTCATCGTCGTCGTGCTCGTTGTCGGCGGATTTGTCACTGCGCGGATCCAACATGGACACCTCATGGATGCCCTCGACCAGCGCATCGAACGCCTGGTGCAAGCACCGAAATTCATCGAGAAGCGAACCGAAACGAATCGACTTGGCAAACCTGCCGGAGCCGGTCTTTCCGACACCTACCTCGGGGTCGTTGCCCCAACCGGCTCGTCGGTGCGCACTCTCGCTGCGCCCGACGATGATCCGAGCTTTGTCCCCGACGTCACGAACCTCCACCCCGGCCAATCCCCAAGCACCGTGAATGCCGCCGCGGGAAGCACCAAACGGGCACGAGCATCAGCGGTCAAACTTTCGAACAAAACGGTCGGCATCGTGGCAATTCCGCTCACATCAACCGACAAGGCGCTTTCGCGCCTCAACACGACATTGCTTCTGGTCACCCTCATCACGTTTGTCGCGATTTCAGTCCTCACCGGCTGGATTCTTCTCCTCGGTATCAAACCCATCAGATCGTTGTCAGCCGCCGCCGAACAGGTATCGAAAGGCAAGTCTCCGGATGTGTCCGGAGTTCGCACCACATCACGCGAAGCGAGCGAACTGAAAGAGGCAATCAACGCTCTGATTGTCGCGACGAAAGCAAACGAAGACGCAATGCGTCGGTTCGTCGCCGATGCATCCCATGAACTGCGTACACCTCTCACGACGTTGCGGGGTTACGCATCGTTGCTGACGGGGTCGAATGCAGCCGACCCCGTTGTTCTCAGTGACTCGTTGTCACGCATCAGTGAAGAATCACTTCGCATGTCACGTCTCGTCGACGACTTGTTCACACTCGCACGATCCGAGGAAGAAGCGTCGCTCGAGATCGGCCGATTCGATTTGGCCGACCTCATCCAAGATTTGGTGTCCGACCTGCGTGTCGCCCAACCCGCGCGCGACATCTCGAGCACCGGTCCCGACAGCCTGGAATTGTCGGCTGATCGATCACTGATCACGCAGGCGATTCTCGCTTTGGCCACGAACGCACTGCGACACACACCCGCAAGCGCTTCGGTAGCGATTACCCATTCGAGAACGTCGACCGGCATTCGGTTGGAGGTGTCCGACACGGGACAGGGCATCGAAGCCGAGCACATCCCGCACTTGTTCGATCGGTTCTATCGAGCGAACGCTGGCGGCGTACAGACCGGATCGGGTCTCGGACTCGCCATCGTTGCATCGATAGTCGAGCGCCACGATGGTCGTGTTGGAGTCAACTCCACCGCTGGAGTCGGCAGCACATTCTGGATTGAGATTCCCGACCGTTCGACGGACGAACGGGAAAAATCAGGCGGTGCGGTCGGCTGATTTGTCGAGGCGCGCGTTGGTGTACTTCGGGCCACCAACCCAGCCACACAGCTGAGGATCGCACTCGTACATTTCGCCCTCGAGGTGGCGGCCGTCGATGGCGAAGATTCCCCACACGCCGTCTTTGCTGACCTTGATGTTGCCGTTACCGTCGCGCTCGTAGAGCTTGCGGTCGATCGGATGAACGATTCCCCACATGATCAGACTCCCAGCCACTGGTCGAGAAGTTGGTGGAACCAGCGAATCTTCGATTCCTGGTAGTTCGCCAGCGTGACACCCGGCTTCACCGAGGTCTCGCAGCCGATCTGCACGCGCTCCATGTTGTACACGTCTTGGTCGAACACCTTGCCGAGGCTGGCGAGGATTTCTGCACTCGACCACGGCTCGTCGAAATCGAGCAACTGCATCGGTGCGGGTGCCGGACGCGCACCCTGAAACGGCGAGAGGAAGAAGCACTCCATGAGCGACTCCTTGTGGTTGTCGCCGAGCGGACGGAAGCGATACACGATGCGGTTGAACGCGCCCCAGGGGTGCAGGTTCGGGAACACCGTGTAGTCGATTGCGTCGAGGTACTCGGCGTCGGACCAGTCGTCGACCATGTCGCCGGCAAGTGGACGCCAGCGCTCGCGGGCGGCGGCTGCACCAACTTCACGTGCGGTCTTGCCCTCGGGAATCTGCACCGGCACTTCTTCGTCGACGCGGGTGTCGAGCATTGCGCGCATGATGTCGATCTCGTGGATCGAGTACTTGAGCAGCGGGCTCGGCGTGCCACCGGGCGTGATGACGCGGGCAAACGTGTCCCACACATCGACCTGGCTGTTGGTGTCGCCGAGGTAATGCATGATCTGCGGGTGCGTTGCGTTCACGTGGTACGCCTCGCTGAATGCTTCCTGGGCGATCTTCCAGTTGCACTTCAACTTCTTCGCAACGTGCGCGGC
>JBEBAF010000141.1:0-7237 GCA_041159045.1 Actinomycetota bacterium | reverse complement strand
TGAACGTTCACCTCATCGGCGACGTCACGGGAACCAATTCGATCATGGCGTCGATTCACCAGGCGGCAGCAGCAGCCCGGGCAATCTGATGGCAGAAACGTTCAAGATCAGTTCGTTCATTCCGCGGCTCATCGAGCCCGGGGCGAAAAAGCCTTACGAGCGGATGTACCGCGCAACCGAAATGCTCGATCGTTTGGGCTTCTACACGGGTTACATCGGCCACCACTCGTTCACCAAGGAAACTCCGGATGCCTCGGCGCCGATGGTTGTGATGGGGGCGCTTGCTGCCCGTACGGAAAACATCCGGCTCGGCACCGGCATCTACCTGGCTGCGTTGCATCATCCCGTGAACGTGATCGAGCAGGTGTCGCAGGTCGATCAGGTCTCCGGTGGGCGAGTGACGCTGGGGGTGGGCGTCGGATATCGCGACTACGAATACGAGGGTTACAACGTCGACTTCAATTCACGTGGACGTCGACTGACCGACATGGTGGGGTACATGAAGCATGCGTGGTCGACCGGACGACATGGTTGGAACAGCGAGTTTTTCGACATTCGTGACAATCTCGTCGACCCCCCGTGTGTGCAACGTCCGAATCCGCCGATTCTCGGTGGTGGAACATCGAAGAGCGGCATCAAACGAGCGGCAACCGTTTGCGACGGCTGGTTCTCGTTGCCGATGGAAACTCTGCCGGTGGTGAAACAGCTCGCGGACAGTTACCGCGAACAATGCGCTGCGGCGGGTGTGAAGCCCTACATCTGTTTGATGCGAGAAACGTGGGCAGCCCCCACGCAAGAGATCGTCGAAGAACAGTGGTTCGCGCCCGCACGCGAATTTCACAAGTACTACTGGCATGCGGGAACTCGGGGTGATGCGGAAGATCCCGTGCTGCAGCGCGTTGCCAACGACGAACAGGTCGACTTCCGGGAGTTCGTGCACAACAGGGCGATTGCGGGAACTCCCGATCTGTGCATCGAGGAGATTCGTCGTTGGCACGAAGCCGTCAAGTTCGACGAGCTCGCGTTGTACTTCAATGGTCCACGAGTCGAGGGCGTGTGGGAGCCGGCAGTCGAATTCTTCGCCAAGGAAGTGATGCCGGCCTTTCGGTAGGTAACTACCGGTAGCTCGACAGCGACCATTCGTAGCGTTGCTCGTGTGAAATTCGAGAATCGTGCCGATGCCGGACAACAACTGGCAACCCGTTTGTTGCGCTATCACGACGAGAACGTCGTGGTTCTAGGGCTGCCTCGTGGCGGCGTTCCGGTCGCGGCCGAAATCGCACGTGTTCTCCATGCTCATCTCGACGTTGTTCCCGTGAAGAAGCTGGGCGTGCCGTACCAGCCCGAACTTGCCTTCGGTGCAATAGGCGAAGGTGGTGTGCGGGTGATCGACCATGACACGGTGAGAAACGCGGGGATGTTGCCGAGTGAGGCCGCCGAAGTCGAGGTGTGCGAGGAACGTGAGTTGCGTGCGCGGATTCACCATCTCAGGGCGCTGCATCCCGCGATCTCCCTGTGGGGTAGGACGGCGATCGTCGTGGATGACGGAATAGCGACGGGCGCGACGGCCAAAACGGCATGTCTGTCGGCACGTCGTCGCGGCGCGGTGCGGGTCGTTCTGGCGGTGCCGGTGGCACCCATTGGCTGGCGCGACAACATAGGTGATGTTGCCGATGAATGCGTGAGTGTCAGCGAAGAGCCGCACTTCTTCGGTGTCGGCCAGTTTTATGCCGACTTCCGGCAGGTTGCCGATGACGAAGTTGACCGCTGTCTATTGGAAAGCCGGGGCGTCATGAATTCCGCACTCGGTCTTTGATTGCCCGGCCCAGCGCCCCGCACGGCGATCGTTCGGGTCGGCGTTGGGAACGGTGCACGGCCAGCAGCCGATCGATGAATATCCGCGATCCACGAGCGGATGCTCGGGTAAGTCGTTGTCGATCATGTACGAGGCGACATCGGCGTCGGTCCAGTTGGCGATGGGGTTCACCTTGATGACGTCGCGCAGCACGTCGTGAAGAACGATGGGTGTGTTCGCGCGCGTTGGCCCATCATCACGACGCAAACCCGTGACCCATGACGATCGATTCGAGAGAAGTTGTTCGAGCGGTGCCACTTTGCGTACGCCACAGCACATGTCGGTGTCGCGCATCCACAAGTCGTCTTTGCCTACTTCTGCGGTCGGGGTCAGGATGCGCAGATTGCCGCCGGCCCGATCGGCGAGATGCTTTGCAAACCACAAAGTCTCGGCGAACAGGTACTGGGTGTCGATCAACACAACATCGATACCCGGAACGGTGCTCCAAGCCAGGTGGGCGAGAATCGGGTCGGCGAAACTCGAAGTGACGGCGAGGCCATGACCGAACGTCTTTGCCGCCCACGCAAGGATGTCGGCGGGTTGGGCCGATTCGAACTCGTCGTTGAGCCGACGTAGTTCGTCGGTGGTGAAATGCGGTCGTTCGATGCTCATGTTGCACACTCCGATTCGCCGGCGGCAGCGACGAATGGCCCGGTTTCGTCGTAGTCGACAAAGAACTCGGGGGCCGCGTCGGGTGTCGGCACGATGTCGAGATCGCGCAGGTTGCCCGCCAACACCGATGCACCGCCCGTTCGCTTCAGCCAGCCCTGGAACGTTTCGCCCGCGTTGCGTTCGTTGCTGAACTGACGCACGACTCGGGCAACGGCCTCGGGTGCCGCCTTGGCGGGTACACGCAGTGCCTTTTCGCCGAAGTGAATCTGTTCCTCGCCAACGTAACCGCCGACGAGCAATTGGTATCCGGGAAGCGACTTTCCGTGGGCGCGACGCTCGGCGCCGAACAACCCGATGTCGGCGGCGTGGTGCTGACCGCAACTGTTCGTGCAGCCCGAAATGTTGATGCGCACACCGCCGACTTCGGCAAGGCCCTCGTCTTCGAGACGTTCGCCGATTGCCTTTGCGAGCCCACGCGATTGTGTGACGGCGATGTTGCACGTGTCGGCGCCGGGGCAGGCCACCACGTCGCGGGCGAGTTCTGCACCCGGCTGCGCCATTCCGATGGAGACGAGGCGGTCGTAGAGCTTGCGGAGCTGCTCTTCGGTGAGATTCCGGAATGCGACGTTCTGTCGGTTCGTCAAACGAACATCGGCACCGAGTTCGCGCTGAATCGCGGCGAGCGATTTGAACTGCGATGCCGTGATATCGCCGAGTGCGGCGTATGCGACTGCGGAAACCGTTCCTTTGGCGGATCCACGAATGACGCTCGTCTGTTCCCAGCGAACGTACGGATCCGACGAGCGCAACTCGACACGAACACCTTGACCGACCGCCGTGATTTCGCCCGAGGCCGCACGTCCGGCAGGCGCATCGCCGGCGGCGACCACCTCGGGTGGCAATCCACCGGGCCACGAAGACGAAGCGGGGAGGGTGTGGCGAATCTTCAGAACGCGGCGGCGTACTTCATCGATTCCGAGTTGGTCGACGACCCACTTCAAGCGGGCGCGGAGTTTGTTGTCGCGGTTTCCGGTTTGTTCGAAGAGTCGCAGCACCGATTCGACGGTCGGCAGCAGATCTTCACGACTGGTGAAGTCTTCGAGGGCGAGTGCCGGATGCGGTGTGGCGCCGAGGCCACCCGCGATGTACACGCGGAATCCCTGTTCGGTGGTTCCGTCTTCGCGCTGACGCGTGGCGGCGACGACACCTACGTCATTGAACATTGCCTGGCCGCAGTCGGTCGAGCATCCCGAGAAGTTCACCTTGAACTTTCGCGGCAGGCGCTGGCCGAGTGGGTTGCGCACGAAGTGTCGGAACGTCGCTTCGGCCCACGGAGTGACGTCGAGGTGCTCGTACGGGCATGCGCCCGCAAGATGGCATGCCATCACGTTGCGTACGGTGTCACCGCACGCTTCGCGGCTCGTGAGGCCAACGGCGGCGAGTCGACGGAGAAGGTCCGGGATTCGGCGCAGTTCGACGAAGTGGAACTGGATGTTCTGGCGGGTCGTGATGTGGCCCCACCCGCGGGAGAACTCGGTTGCAAGGTCGCCCATGAGGTCGAGTTGTTCTGGGGTGATGGTGCCGGCCGGCAACTTGATGCGCACCATCTGGTTGGTGCCGCCCTGGCGCTGGCCGTAGATGCCGTTGTTGAGGCGCATGACGCGGAAGACGTCCTCGTCGATCTCGCCTGCGAGGTACTGCTTGATCGCAGCCTCGAAACGATCGATGTCGGCAAGTTGCTCGGCATCGAGGTCGCGTGGCTGTGGTGCAGGGGGAATGCGTGTCATGTGTTCTCCTTCAGCGTCCTGCGGGCTCGCCGATTTCGCGGAGAGCATCGTGGATTGCGCCGCGTAGGCGCCGTGCGTGGTCGGGGTCGAGGTGGGCGACGAGTCCCGCGCCGGGGTTGCCGATTTCCTCGATGGTCAGCACCACGCGAGGGGTGGTGTCGTCGTAGTCGTCGCACACCGCAACGGCCCACGACACCTCCATCGCGTCGTCGGCGCCGTCGGGAAGATCGGCCGCTGTCAACGGCATGTCGTCGATCGAACGGCGCACGTCAGCTGCCCTCCAGCACCGCGGCGCGGCGCGCGGTGGGCTCGAAATCGAACGCAGCGACTGCGCCGATGACGATGGTCGAAGGTGCCTCGACGTGTACGGCACCGAGGTTTTCGAGTGTCGTACGCACTGTGTGTTGTTCGGGTCGCGTACCCCACCGCACGGCAGCCACGGGCGTGTCGGCAGACAGCCCTCCATCCATGAGGCGCGCAGCGATGGCGCCTCGTTCGGCGACACCCATCAGCACGACGATGGTGCCACCAACGTTGGCGAGGGCTTCCCAGTTGATGTTCCTCGAGCCGCCCGTTTCACGGTGGCCGGTGACGACGGTGAACGACGTCGCCACGTTGCGGTGCGTCACGGGAATACCCGCAGCAGCGGGCGCTCCGACTGCGGACGTCACGCCCGGAACCACGTCGAACGGAATACCGGCCGCAATAAGCGCATCGGCTTCTTCGCCGCCGCGGCCGAACACGTACGGGTCGCCACCCTTCAGGCGCACAACTTCGAGGCCTTGGCTGCCGAGGTGAACGAGCAGCGCGTTGATGTTCTCTTGGGGCGTTGGCGCGCCGGGGCGCTTACCGACGTCGATGAACTCGGCATCGGGACGAGCAAGCGTGAGAATCGTCGGGTCGGCCAAGCGATCGTGAACGATGACGTCGGCAGTCGCAACGAGGCGTGCCGCCTTGACTGTCAGCAGGTCAGCGTCTCCCGGTCCTGCACCCACCAGATGCACGGTCATCGCGCAACTCCGTGGGTCACGAGAACGTCTTCGATGATCGGGCGCCAATCGATGTCTTCGGTGCTCGCACCGCGGGCGTGTACATCGGCGCGGCGGGCGGCGAGCTCCGCGGCGATGTCGGCGAATTCGGGGCCGATGAGTTCCGAGATCTGTGCACGCAGGTACGACGACAATGCCGGGCTTGCTCCACCCGTTGACACGGTGACCATGACCGAGCCCTGGCGGTGCACCGCGGGAAGCGTGAACGTGCAGCGTTCGGGGTCGTCAGCGGAGTTCACCCAGATGCCGAGTGCTTCGCATTCGTCGAAGATCTGCTGGTCGACGGTGACGTCGCCGGTGGCCGTGACGACCAGGCGAAAGCCTTCGACGTCGCCGGACCGGTAGCGACGTTGCACCAGCATCACTGCCATGTCGAGGAATTCATCGACGATGTCGGGCGACACGACGGTGAGGTCTGCGCCGCAGGCGAGCAGTTGTTGTGCCTTGCGCAGTGCGATGCGACCGCCACCAACCAACAACACGCGACGGCCGGCCAGGTTCAGATTGATGGGGAACTGCATTGCTGACCCTTCCAGTCGGGTTTTATTCTGCAAAACCCTATCGGAATAGTCAACTTTTTGGTCCTCAGTCCCAGCGCACGGGCAGCGTCTCGAAACCCTTGAGAACAGGGGCCTTCACCCGGGTTGGAGGACCGTCGGGCCGGATCCGGGGCAGGTGGTCGAGGATCGCCTCGAGGGCGAGCGCCCCCTCCATGCGAGAGAGCGGTGCCCCCAGGCAGTAGTGGATACCGACCCCGAAGGCCGCGTGGCGCTTCAAGGCCGTGAGGTCGCGGGTGATGTCGAACTCGTCGGGTCGGTCCCATGCCTCGGGGTCGCGGTTCGCCGACCCGAACATCATCAACACCTTCGAGTCGGCGGGAATGTCGACACCGTGGAGCGTGACGGGGCAGTTGTTCGTGCGGAAGAGACCGTGCACCGGTGCATCGAAGCGAAGGCTTTCTTCGATTGCGTTGGGAATGAGACTGCGGTCGTTGCGCACCATCTCGAACTGATCGGGAAATTGCATCAGGCGTTTCACCACGTTGCCGATGAGAAGCGTGGTTGTGGCCGATCCCGCCACGAGAAGGAACTGACAAAAGCCCATCACCTGTTGGAACGTGAGACGGGTGCCGTCGCGCTCGACGGTCAACAGCCGCGTCAACAAGTCGTCGGGAACCTCGTCGCCGGCCTCGACGGCGGACATGCGTGCACGAATGTGGGCGCCGAAGTACTCGCCGTAACTCTTGTAGGCGTTGATCACCGTGTCGTTCGCCTGTCTGCCACCGACGTAGGCGACCGCCTCGGCCATCGGCAACACCCAATTACGGAACTTGTCGATGTCTTGGACCGGCGTGCCCAACATCCAGCACATGATGGTGAGGGGCACCGGCATGCCGAGATCGGCAACCAAGTCGCCACGTCCGCGATCCTTGAATCCCTCGACGAGGCCGTACACCAGTGCGCGGATGTCGCCCTCCATTGCTTCGATCGCTGAGGGCTTGAAGACGCGCGTGATGGCCAGACGTTCGGCGGTGTGCGCGGGCGGATCGCTCGATACCAACACGCCGCTGCCCGGCTCGCCAAAGGCAAGACCGGGCCCGAACTTCGACGACCACGTCGCGTCGTCCCGCAACGAACCAGCCACATCAGATTCGCGCGTCAGGCTGTAGTGAGGTGCGGGTTCGTTGGCGTGGTGAACCGGGCATTTCTCGCGCATGGCAGCGAACATCGCGGGTGGGTCTGCCTGGAAATCATCGGACATCAGGCTGAATGGCACTGCCGCACCGAGGGTCGGGTCTTTCGACTCCATGCGCCGACACTAACGTCGGCATATGGCGATACCCGAAAATGAACTACTCATCGATCTCACCGGCAAGAACGCCCTCGTCACGGGCGCGGCGAAGGGCATCGGCAGGGCCATTGCCGAACGTCTCG
>JBEBAF010000140.1:0-3339 GCA_041159045.1 Actinomycetota bacterium | reverse complement strand
CCCACCGCTATGTGGCTGACTGCCAAACAGTCGACGAGAACACGTTTCACGAAGTCGCGTGGTTCTTCCGCAGCCTGCCGGGCATCGAATGGAACGACGACCACGGCATCGATTCCCGTGGCGCGCAAGAGTTCGATCTTTTGGTCGAGGTCGGTCAGCAACAACGGCGCCGACTCGGGCCGCACGACCGAAGCAGGGTGCTTGTCGAACGTAACCACGACGCTGAGCGCACCCTCGCTCGCGGCCTTGCTGCGCACCGCCGCGATGACGGATTGATGGCCACGATGCACGCCGTCGTACGCGCCGATCGTGACGACTGCGCGACGACCCGGCCAGGGCGACTTCGACAAATCAGTGACGACCAACATGGTGTGGAAACGCTATCCCGCGACTGCGATCAGCACCGCAGGCTTCACGAGTGGCGTGCCTGCATCGTTCACACGATTGGTCGCCTCGTAGACCCCCAACAGATCACCGTCGGGGTCGTGAATTCTCCATGGTCCGTCGCCAGCGAACAATGAGCCGGCAGGCAGCATCGCCCCGTTCATCACCTTTGCCACCGTTTCGGCGTCGAGGTCGACTCTCGGAAGATGGGCGACCATCTCGACCTCCGGCAACAACCGGGGATCTTCGAGATCACAACACATCGACTCGGTGAATCGCCCCACGCGGTGGCGACGCAACGCGCGGATGTGCGCACCACCACCCAACATGCGGCCCAGATCATCGGCGAGAGTGCGCACGTACGTACCTGACGAACATGCAACGAACATCCGCCATACGCCAGCCGTGTCGGCTTCCTCGACATCGAATCGCGCGATGTGAACGGGCCGTGCCTTGCGTTCGATTTCGATCCCCTCGCGTGCGTACTCGTGCAACCGTTTACCGTCGACTTTGATCGCAGAAACCATCGGCGGCACCTGTTCGATATCGCCGAGCAGATGGCCCTTGATCGCGCTGCGACCATCGTCGATCGTCACGGTGGACATGTCGAACGTTTCGAGCACTTCCCCCGAATCGTCGAGCGTCGATGTTCGTGCACCCAACACCACTTCGCACGAGTAATCCTTGTCAGCACCTGTGACCCACTGCATCAGACGCGTGGCCCGCCCCACCCCGACAACCAGGACTCCTGTTGCATCGGGATCAAGCGTGCCGGCATGCCCAATACGTTGCTCGCCCAATGACTTGCGCAGCTTTCCGACAACGTCGTGACTGGTCATTCCCGCGGGCTTGTCGACGACGATCGTGCCGTGAACAGTGGGAGGCCGACGCTTCGCCATATGCCGACGCTACTTTCGGAAAAACAAATTGGCGGTGCTTCACGCACCGCCAATTCATCTTGGAGCAATTTGATCGGTGCTTACCGACCCCAACCTCGTCGGCGACAGGCTAACGGGCGGAAGAACAACAGTGCCGACGGCCTCTGCCGTCGGCACTGACTACTTGACGTTCGGACGTCTCGTCAGGTCGTCCTAGTCGCAACTTCTTGCCTGCGACATTCTTTTGTTTTTCGGAGCCACAAGCCGGAATCGAACCGGCTCCTCCGAATTGACGAGGTTGGAATGCTGCCGTTACACCATCGTGGCACCGGCCATATGTGTGCATCGGCCGCCACGATTCGGCAGCAAGGATCAGTCGTCGCGCGACATGCGCTCGCGACGTTCGCGATCGGCGCGCAGAACCTCGTCGATGCGTTCGGCCGCACGAAGAACGATGTCGGGGCGAAACTCGAGCACCGGGGTCTTCTTGGCCCGCACCTGCTTGCCGATCGACGACTGGATACGACGACGATGCTCGTCGAGCACCTCGACGATTGCTTCGTCGCCTGCCTCGCCCGCGAGCGAGTCGTAGTAGACGATTCCACGGTTCAGTTCGGCATCGACGTCGACAGATGTGATGGTGACGAACTCGAGTCGTTCGTCGTCGATCTTCGTCAACTCGTCGGCAATCACTTCCCGCAGGAGTTCGTTCAGCCGGGCCTCGCGCGGATACCGGTGCGTCGAGGACGAACTGGTTCGCCTCCTCGGTTTTGACATGGGCGCCACGCTACCGCCCGATGCCCGTACGATTGGGCGCCATGGCTGCCGAAACCCCCCGCTTCCGCTACAACGCTGCCTTTGCCGACTCACTCGAAGTGAAATGGCAGGACTACTGGGAAGCGAACGGCACGTTCGAGGCACCGAACCCCGCCGGCCCACTGGCAGAGCCGGAAAAGGTTGCGGGTCGCCCCAAGTTGTTCGTTCTCGACATGTTCCCCTATCCATCGGGTGCGGGACTCCACGTTGGCCACCCACTTGGCTACATCGGTACCGACGTCTTCGCGCGCTACAAGCGAATGACGGGCTACAACGTTCTTCACTCGCTCGGCTACGACAGTTTCGGACTTCCGGCTGAACAACACGCCATCGCCACGGGCATTCATCCCCGTGTCAACACCGAGGCGAACATCGCCAACATGCGTCGCCAACTTCGTCGCCTTGGTCTCGGCCACGATGCTCGCCGCAGCATCAGCACCACCGATGAGGCCTACTACCGCTGGACGCAATGGATCTTCCTCCAGATCTTCAACTCCTGGTACGACGTCACGCTGAAGAAGGCACGCCCGATTGCGGAACTCGAGACCGAGTTCGCGAGCGGCAAGCGCCCGACCACCGATGGGCGCGAGTGGACGTCTCTCACACGCAACGAACAGCGCAAGGCAATCGACGCGCACCGTCTGGTGTACCTCACCGAAGCACCGGTCAACTGGTGCCCCGGTCTCGGAACGATTCTTGCCAACGAGGAAGTCACGGCCGAGGGCCGCAGCGACATCGGCAACTTCCCCGTCTTCAAACGCAACATGCGCCAGTGGATGATGCGCATCACCGCATACGCCGATCGTTTGATCGATGATCTCGATCGTCTCAATTGGCCCGAACCCATCAAGTTGATGCAACGCAACTGGATCGGCCGCAGCGAAGGCGCACGCGTTCGATTTTCATCAGCCGCGGGCGAGATCGAAGTGTTCACCACTCGTCCCGACACGCTGTTCGGCGCCACGTTCATGGTGTTGTCGCCCGAACATCCCCTCGTCGACTCACTCACCACCGCCGACCAGAAGGCAACCGTCAACGCCTACCGTTCGGCAGCTGCGGCGAAGAAAGATGACGAACGCCAAGACGATGCACGTGAAAAGACCGGCGTTTTCACCGGATCGTTCGCGACAAACCCGGTGACGGGCACGCAGATTCCCGTCTGGGTCGCCGATTACGTGCTCATGGGTTACGGCACCGGCGCAATCATGGCCGTGCCGTCGGGCGACGAACGTGACTTCGCATTCGCACGCAAGTACTCGCT
>JBEBAF010000139.1:0-2898 GCA_041159045.1 Actinomycetota bacterium | reverse complement strand
CTGGTGACAATGTCACGATGAAGGTTGAGTTGGGCAAGCCGATCGCGATGGACGAGGGTTTGCGTTTCGCGATTCGTGAGGGTGGCCGTACTGTGGGTGCGGGTCGCGTCACGAAGATCATCAAGTAAGGACGAAACAGGACCATGGCACAAAGCATCCGTATCCGTCTCAAGGCGTTCGACCACGAGATCATCGACCAGTCGACGCGCAAGATCGTCGAGACGGTGACGCGTACCAACGCGTCAATCCGTGGTCCGATCCCGCTTCCGACCGACAAGCACCGTTTCACGGTCATCCGTGGACCCCACGTCGACAAGGACTCACGCGAGCACTTCGAGATGCGCATCCACAAGCGTCTGATCGACATTGTCGATCCGAACGCGAAGACCATCGACAGCCTGCAGCGCATCGAGCTGCCGGCGGGTGTCGACATCGAAATCAAGATCCAGTCGAACTGATCCGTCAGTTTTCTTAGGAACTTCTTAGGGCCGGCGCATGGTGCGCCGGCCCTTTGCGTTGTAGAAAAAGAACATGAGCATCTGGAACGAAAACGACGAGACAGCCCGGAGCGGTTCACTCGGTGAAGCGAGCCGGATCCCCACGATCGAACCGGTGTGGACGCCGATTGCGGCACAAAGTCCACTGCCGCCGCCCCCTCCCGCGCCACCATCGGCGGTCGAGCCGCGTGAGGTCGAACCCAATCGTCCACGTCGTGGCCTCGGCGTGTTGGCGCTCGCACTTGTGTCGGCCCTCTCGGCCCTCGCCGGTGCTGCCATCGGCGTTGTTGCCACGCGCAACGACTCTGCCAGTCCGACAACCGGTGCCATTGTCACCGCGCCGTCCAGTGACACGGTGTCGTCTGCACGCACACAGATCGGCAAGATCGCCGCAGCAGTTGCACCCAGCGTTGTCACGATCTCGGCGATGACGACATCACAGATGGGCGAAGGTGAATCGGTCGGCACCGGAGTGATCGTCAATTCCAATGGCGAAATTTTGACGAACGCACACGTTGTCGAAGGTGCAAAGACCGTTCAGGTTCGCTTGATGAACGAAACGGAACCGCGCAAGGGCACCGTCATCGCATCCGATGCAACGAACGATCTCGCGCTCGTCAAGATCAACGCGACCGGACTCACTGCAGCGGTCTTCGCTGATTCGACGATGGTGCGTCTCGGTGATCCCGTCGTCGCAATCGGTTACGCGCTGAACCTCGATGGTGGACCAAGCGTCACGTCGGGAATCGTTTCGGCTCTCGGACGCACCATCACCACCGACAACGGCGCGCTGAATGGACTCATCCAAACCGACGCAGCGATTTCCTCCGGTAACTCCGGCGGACCTTTGGTGAATGAAAAGGCACAGGTCATTGGCATCAACACGGCGGTGGCGCGCAGCGACACGGGTACGGCTGCAAACAACATCGGCTTCTCGATCTCCACGAAGGAAGTGCTGCGCGTTGTGAAGACGCTTCGCGATCAAGCAGCAGGTGTGCAACGCAAGCAGGGCTATCTGGGTGTTGGTCTCACCGACCGCACCGACGGTGGTCAAGGTGCCGTTATCGCAAACGTCGAACCAGGCTCGCCTGCCGACAGTGCCGGTGTGAAGGAAGGTGACGTCGTCGTTGCCATCAACAACGAGCCGATCGCGGGTCGTACCGGAATGATCGCAACCGTGCGTGATGCACAGCCCGACGAAACGATTTCCATCACTCTCGAACGCGCCGGCAAGACACTCACCGTGAAGGCCACACTCGTCGAACGCGACCCCTCCAAGAACTAACCCCAAGGATTCTCGGCGCGCCACCGTGCGTGATCTGCACGTTCTTGCACCGAGAATCAGTCGTAGCGCGACGTAGTCTCAAGTCATGTCGAAGCTTGTGACGACTGAGCTTGTCGGTTCTTATCGCCGCGATGGTTTCGTCGTGTTGAAAGGTGTCGTTCCCTTGTCGACCGTCGACGCGCTTGCTCGCGGAGTCGCAGCAAACATGGAGTCGCCAAGCGATTGGACCAATGACTACACACCGAAGGGTGCCGGCGGACGATTCTTTGATGACTACGTCAGTTGGCAGCGCATCGATGAATTTCGCGACGCCGCTCTTGCAGGTGCACTTCCTGAAATTGCTGGTGTGCTCATGGGGACGAAACGTCCCCGGTTCTTTCACGAACACGTGCTGGTGAAGGAACCCGGAACCGTGACGCCCACCCCCTGGCACCATGACGACCCGTATTACGGGGTCGACGGCATGGACAACGTCAGCCTGTGGGTGCCGCTCGACCCGATTCCGGAAGCCATCGCCCTGCGTTGCATCCGGGGGAGCCACGCCACGGGACGGCGGTATATCCCGAACCGTTTCAAGGATGACTCCCCGTATGTCACAAATGCACAAGGTTTCGAACTCATGGGTGACCCCAGTCGCTGGTGGGCCAACTCGGGTGTGGTGGCCTGCCCCGTTGAGCCCGGTGATCTCGTGGCCTTCCATTTCCGCACCCTCCACGCGGCTCCGGGCACGGAAAATCATCCCGCTCGGCGCCGGGTCGTGAGTTTTCGGTACCTCGGCGATGACGTTCGCTGGGCACACCGACCCTGGACCACGTCGCCACCGTTCCCCGACGGGGGGCTCGAGCCCGGTGACCTACCCGACGAGGCCAGGTTTCCGGCGGTCACCCTCGCTGCCTGACCCGCGTTTCTCGGCGCACAATGGTGCAAATAACGCGCCATAAAGCGCCGAAAACCCTGGGGGGAGGGGGTGGGAGGAAGGTCCTGCCCCGATAGCATTTGCCACCTGCCCAACGGGGGTCCGCCCCTAGGGAAGCGTCCAATCGACGTCCGTGTGCGCCCGGCAACGGGTACCTCACGGCACAACCGAACTCAGTGCTCCGTCGGCCGTGCCGCACG
>JBEBAF010000138.1:0-7157 GCA_041159045.1 Actinomycetota bacterium | reverse complement strand
AAACCTACCATTAGAAATGCAGAGTGCTGGAGTGCGTCGTCAACATCAGCGAGGGGCGTGACCTCCGCCGCGTTCGGCAATTGGCCGATGGCCTGTCGCAGCTGCTCGACATCCACAGCGACGCAGACCACAATCGCAGCGTCTTCACCCTGGTCGGAACCGAGGACGTCCGGCGCTTGTCTTCTGCAGCGATCGAGTCGCTCGACATTCGCCACCATGCCGGCGAACATCCGCGCCTCGGAGTCATCGACGTGGTGCCGGTCGTCGCCCTCGGCAAAGCCCCGGGCGACGAGGCACTTGCGGCACGCAACGATTACGCCCGGTGGATTGTGGCAACGCACGATGTGCCGGTCTTCCTGTACGGCCCCGAGCGCAACCTTCCCGATGTTCGGCGCGGAGCGTGGTCGACGATCTCGCCCGATCTCGGACCGGGGGAACCACATCCCACAGCTGGTGCGGTATGCGTTGGTGTGCGCGAGCCGCTGATCGCCTACAACGTCGCACTCGAGTCGAGTGACATGGACGTTGCGCGGGCGATTGCCCGCGAGATTCGTCGACCTGGTTTGCGGACACTGGCCTTCTTTGTTGGCGGAAAAGCGCAGATCAGCATGAACATCGTCGACGCCGAAAACGTCACCGTGGCCGACGCATTCGACGCGGTGAAGCACGCCGCCGCACGACGTGGCATTGATTCAGGCGCAGCGGAACTCGTTGGTCTCGTCACCGAACATCATCTGCGCATGAACGATGAAACGCGATGGGAAGAACTCGACCTCGGGATCGACAAAACGATCGAATTTCGTAGCGCAAAGTTGTGACGCTGCGCTGACGCAGCGACGACCTCAGATGACCTGGCGATTTGCCTGTGCGCGTGCGCGGCGCAAACGGCGGCGCTCACGTTCCGACAGGCCACCCCAAATTCCGAACTTCTCGCCATTGACGAGTGCGTATTCGAGACACTCGTTGCGCACGACACAGCCGCGGCACACTTCCTTGGCTTCACGCGTGGAAGCGCCACGCTCGGGGAAGAAGAGATCGGGGTCGACACCGAGACAGTTGGCTTCGTCTTGCCAACCGCGTTCCGTGCTGAGTTCGTCTTGTTCTGGGAATTGCATTCGGTGCCTCCCGCCCTGCAGATCACCCGCATCCACGGTCGCCTTCCGGCGGCTGTTGACCGGACGCTGTCCCCCAACTCGTGGCATGCCTGTGATGGCAGTGCTGTAATTACATCGGTGTCATTGTGGCAAATCCTTGCAAAATAAGCAAGTGCGCATGTGACGCCCACAAAAAGCCCGAAAAAATCGGGACATCTGTACGCGGAACCCCACGAAACCCTTGTGCTGCAAGGGTTTCAGCGTCAATTGGCGCGTGAGAGGCGCCGCTTGTGCTCGATGAAGTCGACAAGCACGTAATCGCCGAGTGTCTCGGGAGTCGTGAAAAAGGCACGACCGTGGTTCATCTCGGTGATCTTTTCGATGAAGGATCGCAGACCGCTCGTCGCATCGAGCATGAACGTGTTGATCACGATTTTCTCGCGCGTGCACTTCATCACCTCGGCCATGGTGGCTTCGATCGTTTCGCGCACGGGCGGATAGTTGAAGTACACGTCGCCGTGACGCGTGATGTGCGCAGTGGGTTCGCCGTCGGTGATCATGATGATCTGCTTCGTGCCGTGCTGTTTGGCCAACAATTGACGCGCGAGCATGAACCCGTGCTGCATGTTGGTTCCGTAAACGAAATCCCATGAAACCGATGGAATCTGAGCTGCGGTGAGTATCCGGGCCGATTCGCTGAATCCAACGAGGCCGATGTAGTCGCGCGGATATTGCGAGGTGATGAGTGAATGCAACGCCATCGCGACTTTCTTCGCCGGAAGGAAGTTGTCGCGCATCGGCATCGACATCGAGAGGTCGATCATCAACACGGTTGAGGAAGTGGTGACGTGTTCGGTGCGCTCGATCTCGAAGTCTTCCGCAGCGAGCTTGACGGGCGTTCCCCCACCCTGTCGACGTAGTGCGTTGCGCAACGTCTGCTGCAGATCAAGGCGGAACGGATCGCCGTACTCGTACGGCTTGGTTTCGTACATCCGCTCGTGGCCGCCGCCCGATTCGCGCATTTGGTGCTGGCCGATCTTGTCTTTCGCCAACTTGCCGAAAAGGTCGCGCAGCGCGTTCTGGCCGATCTTGCGCAGCCCCTTCGGCGTGAGTTCGACGCGGCCTTCCGTTTGGTTGATGAGACCCTCGTCTTCGAGCATCTTGGTCATCTGCGCAAGGCGCTCGAGCGATTGCGCCATGTCTTCGCCCAGAAGCTCGCGCACGCGGTCCATGTCGGCTTCTGCAAGGGCCCCGGGGTTCGTGGCATTGCGCAGGAAATTCTCGAGCTGGTCGAGCTCGGCCAGTTCCTGCATGGCCTGCATCGCCTCGTTCATACCCATTGGCTGGTCGCCGTTGAAGTCGTACCGGCGTTCCCACCCCGCCTGCGGGTACATGTTCTGCAGGTGTTCGCCCAACCGGTTCGCCTGCCATTGGAGGTCCATGTCGTCGAGCAGTTGTTCCGACAGTTGCTGCAACTGCGCGCGCTGCTCGGGCGTCATCGAGTTCATCATCGCCTGCATCTGCGCCATGCGCTCGGCCATGATCTCGAGCAACTCGTCGAGTGACTGCGGATTCTCGGGGAAGAAGTCACCGAACTCCGACATGAATTCGTCGAACCGCGGGTCTTCACCGTTCGCCTGACGGTCGAGCATGTCGTTGAGCGCCGCCATCATGTCTTTCATCCGCTGCATGTCTTGCGGAGTCATGTTCTGCATTGCGCCCGACATTTGGTCGACGAACTGCTGCATCAGTTGTTCGCGCAGTTTGTCCATCAACTCGTCGAAACGCTGCTGTGCTTCAGCGGATTCGAAGTTGTAATTCTGGAGACCCTTCACCTTGCCGGCCAGGTCGGGTGGAAGCATTTCGAGTTCCATGTGCTTTTCGGCGGCGGAATTGCGCGCGTTTTCGGCCCGTCGTTCATCGCCGCTCGCGTTGGCGTCGGAAACGTTGCGGTCGAGTTGGTGCCGCTCTTCGTCGACGATGTCGTCGAGCGCTTCGGCAATTTCGCTGTACACGCCCCCGAGGTCGGAACGTTCGAGAATGTCTTCGCGCTGTTTGCGCACCTTGTCGAGCATTTCCCGTAGGCCCGCGATGCGCTCGCCGTTGCGGTCGGTCATCCCCTGCTGCATGATCCGGCGCAGTGCGCTGTTGACGTCGCCGTGGTACAGAAGATCATCGGTGACCGATTCGAGAAGCGAATCGGCGTCGACCTCGAAGCCCTTTTGGGTTCCGTCCCAGCGGGAATAGGTGAAACGGGTCGACATGAAACAGAACCTACATGGCGTAACCTGAGGGCGCATGCGCGTGCCCCGGACCTTCGCTTTCGTCGACCTGTCGGGGTTCACGCATTTCACGGAAACCCAGGGCGACGACGCCGCAGGCAAGCTTCTCGCAGCTTTTCGGGCTGTGGCACGCGACGTGGCCTCCGAACGCGGGGTTCGTATCGCGAAGTGGCTGGGTGACGGCCTGATGGTCGTTTCAGTCGACCAAGCCGATGCCGTGGTCTTCTCGATGGAACTCCAGCACCGAGCCGCCACCGCCTGCGCGCCTCTGACGCTGCGTATCGGACTCGCAACCGGTTACGCGCTCTTGTTCGAGGGCGACGACTACATCGGTTCGGCGGTCAACACCGCCGCCCGTCTGTGCGACGCTGCAGGGGCGTTCGAAGTTCTCATTCCCGTCGATCAAGTCGAAGAACTGCCCGAGGGAGTTCGCATCGTCGAGCACACGCCGCTCGCGCTGCGTGGTTTCACTGAACCCGTCGAGGTGTGCAGCCTGACCGGCGACCCGGTCATCACCGACCGCAATGACACCGGCGAACTGTGGACCCGTTCGCCGTTCGTGATGTAACCGGCACCGATGCCACCAACATCGGAATCGCGATGACACGCGTCGGCGTTCGCCTCACGTTCGGATCCGATCGAGCGAAGCGCGAAAGCGACATCGAAAATGCAATCGCCCTCATGTCACGCGGCATCGCATCGGTGCGTCTGCGTATCGGGTGGTCCGACATCGTTCCGCTCGAGGATCGCCCCGCCGCTCGCGTAGTGGAAGAACTGGCCGAGACCGTGGCGCGCCTCCATGGTGCGGGTCTCGACGTGTGGCCCACGTTGTGCGGCAACAGGCTTCCGGGCTGGTTCCTCAACGAAGGTGCTTTCGCCGATCCAAAGGCAACCGACCGCCACTGGAGCCTGTACGTCGACACGATCGCTGCGGTGATTGCCGACGACGCGGCGGGATGGATCCCCTTCGAGTCTCCCATCGCGCTTCTCGACGAAGGGTGGCGGCGAGGATTGCGCGACCCTGGCATCGCCGACGAAGCGAAATTCGCGGATGCATTCGGCGGCGTGATTCACGCCTACGCCTGTGTCACGCGAATGCTCGGCACACAATCGACCTTGATGTGCCTCGACGTGAATCACGACGGAGCGTCCCACGAAGTGCTCGATGTGTTTCACGAAGCCACCTTGCGAGGACGGCTCGCGCTGCCCGGTCGGATCACACGGGACATCGACAGTTTGCAAGGAGGCTTCAGCGGTATCGGCCTCGTGCACGCCGGTCGCGAGACGTTCTCTGCCGCAGACGGGCTGCACAGGTGGCGCGACACGATGACACGCACGACCTACGCGCTTGCCGAGCGCTTTTCTCCCCTAGCCATCTCGATGGTTGCCGCTCCGGAAACGACGTCGGATGCCGAACAGGAAGATCTCATCGACGCACTCGGTGCATTGAGTGCCGAAGTGCGTGACGGTGGCGCAGAATTCGCCAACGTGTGGCTCGGCGACGTGAGTCGCATTGTCGGCGTGGCCGCCGATCAAGCGTTGTCCCTGTGACGCCCGAGACGAATCAGGCCTTGGATCTGTAAGTGGCGCGGGGCCCCGAAGAGTCCTTGTTCAAGCGCTTCGACAGGTGCAGACCCTCGAGAACGAACTCGACGGCCGACGCAACGATGGCCGGCGATTCGTCGCCACCGGTGAACACCTTGACGATGGGCTTCAAAGCAGGCACCGAATCGAGCAATGCAACCAACTGTGCCGAGGTGACGTCGTCGCCGGCATGAACGGTGACGCCTCCCTCGAAGGCTGCAAGTACTTCGTTCACGTTCTCGATGTTCACAGTGGCAGGTGTGGCGAGACGCTTGTACACCTGCAACACCGCACTCTTCACGAGGTGATCGAGGATTGCCCCTTCGCGACCGTCTTCCAGCGATTCAACTTCGACCTTGCCCGACGTCGACGCGGCGAGTGCCTCGAGGTCGCTGACGCGAGGTGCCACAACGTTGTCGCCTGCGCGCAATGCGCGGCGCACGGCGTTCGCGGTCATGATTTCGTAGTTGCTGACCGACAAGCGCACCGAAACTCCACTGCGTTGGCTGATGTTGCTGCTGGCACGCGCGAGATGACTGAAGGTTGCAATGACCTCTTCCATGAACGCCGGCACGTGCACCTCGACACCTCCGATACCGGCCGGACGTGATTCCTGGCGCATGATGTCGACTTCGGTCGAAACCTCGAGCGGATAATGCGTGCGGATTTGGCTACCGAAGCGATCTTTCAGCGGAGTGATGATGCGACCACGATTGGTGTAGTCGTCGGGGTTCGCAGATGCGACGAGCATGACATCGAGCGGCAACCGGATCTTGTAACCGCGGATCTGAACGTCGCGCTCTTCGAGCACGTTGAGGAGTCCGACCTGAATGCGTTCGGCAAGGTCGGGAAGTTCGTTGATCGCGAAAATACCGCGGTTCGTACGCGGTACGAGGCCGTAGTGGAGCGTCAGTTCATCCGACAGGTAACGACCTTCTGCCACCTTGATCGGGTCAACTTCACCGATGAGGTCGGCGATCGAAGTATCTGGGGTGGCGAGTTTCTCGCCGTAACGCGCGGAACGGTGCACCCACGAGATGGGCGTGTCGTCGCCCATTTGCGCAACCAAGTCGCGCGCGTGGCGCGACACCGGGTTGTAGGGATCGTCGTTGATCTCACTGCCCGCAACGATGGGCATCCACTCGTCGAGCAGACCGGTGAGCGAGCGAATCATGCGGGTCTTGGCCTGACCGCGCTCGCCGAGGAACACGATGTCGTGGCCCGCAAGAAGAGCATTTTCGAGCTGCGGCATGACCGTGTTCTCGTAGCCCATCACGCCATCGAACAGAGGCTCGCCTGCGCGGATCTTCGCGATGGCGTTGCGGCGCATTTCGTCTTTCACCGCGGACGAAACCCAGCCTGATGCGCGCAGCGCTCCAAGTGTCGTCGGAAGATTCTGCGGGACCGTGACGTGATCTGTCATGGCCCGACGTTACCCGCAAAGCCGGCAGCGGTTCACCCGCTGCCCGACTTCTTCTACAGGTTCAGCTGCGCGCGAGCTGTTTGCGGTTCTTGATCTTCGCCTTGCGGTAATCGGCATTCGCGAGGGCGATGACATCGATGGAAATTTCCTTCGGGCATGCGGCTTCACATTCGCCGTGGTTCGTGCACGAACCGAAGTGCTCGTCCATCGTTTCGATCATCGCTTCGACGCGCTTGTAGCGCTCGGCCTGACCCTGCGGAAGCAGGTTGAGGTGAGCGATCTTCGCCGACGTGAACAGGTTTGCCGCACCGTTGGGGCAAGCGGCCACACATGCTCCGCAACCGATGCACTCGGCCGAGTCCATCGCGGCGTCTGCAACCGGCTTCGGAATCGGGATGAGGTTCGCATCGGGCGCACCGCCGGTGGGGGCGGTGATGAAGCCGCCCGCTTCGATGATGCGATCGAACGCGGAACGATCGACCATGAGGTCTTTGATGATCGGGAACGCACGCGCACGCCATGGCTCGATGGTGATGCTGTCACCGCTCTTGAACTTGCGCATGTGCAACTGGCACGTGGCCGTCGCGCGCTCGGGTCCGTGGGCCTGACCGTTGATCATGAGCGAGCAGGTTCCGCAGATGCCCTCGCGACAATCGTGGTCGAACACGACGGCTTCCTTGCCCTCGTTGATGAGACGCTCGTTCAGGTAATCGAGCATTTCCAGGAACGAAGCTTCGTCGCTGATCTCGTCGACCTTGTACGACTCGAAGTGAC
>JBEBAF010000137.1:0-12891 GCA_041159045.1 Actinomycetota bacterium | reverse complement strand
GGAAGACGAACGTCGGTGAGGAACACTTCGTTGAACGTTTGACCACCGACCATTTCACGAATCGGTCGCACTTCGATTCCCGGCAGGTTCATCGGACAGATGAAGTATGTGATGCCGCGGTGCTTCGGGGCATCGGGGTCGGTGCGTGCGAGCAAGATTCCGAACTGCGAATGCTGCGCACCGCTGGTCCAGATCTTCTGGCCGTTCACCACCCATTCGTCGCCGTCGAGTTCCGCGCGCGTACGCAAACTCGCGAGATCGCTACCCGCCTCGGGTTCGCTGAACAACTGGCACCACACCTCTTCGCCCGCGAGAAGCGGCGGGATGTACCGACGCTTCTGTTCGTCGGAGCCGGCGAAGACGATCGTCGGCCCGGCCCACCCAATGCCAATCGGATTGGAGGGGCGCGAGACACCGGCCCGCGCAAGTTCATCGTCGATGATCAATTGGTGGATCGGGTCGGCGCCAAGACCCCACGGCGCGGGCAAATGCGGCGCCACGTAGCCGGCATCGGCAATCTGTCTGCCGGTGGGCTTGGGATGTTCTTCGAGCCATCGCCGAACGGCAACGCGTCGCTCGTCGTCGTCGCCCGGCAATAGGTGATCCATGCCGCCGAGAATAGTGTTGCCCCTCGTGACAACAGACGCGACGAACGCCAACAATTCGGGCTGGAACTTTGCCGACATGTGGGAACTCCACGCCGGCCGCTTCCCCGATGCACCCGCCACCATTCACGGCGGTGAAGTGCGCACGTGGAGAACGTTCAACGAACGCGCCAACGGAATCGCGAACACGCTTCTCGCAGCCGGCGTCAGCCACCAAGACAAGGTGGCCCAGTACATGCACAACTGCCCCGAATACATGGAGTCGATGTTCGGACTCTTCAAAGCCGGCCTCGTGCCGGTCAACACCAACTATCGCTACACCGAAGACGAACTCGCCTACCTGTGGGACAACTCCGATGCCGTGGCGGTCATCTTCCACGCCACGTACACCGACCGTTGCGCTGCGGTACGTAGTCGGGTTCCGAACGTGAAGACATGGATCTGGGTCGACGACGGTTCACTGCCGTGCCCGGATTGGGCCGTGTCATTCGAATCGGCCGCAACCACCAACACGGCACAACCGACACCCTCGTGGCCACGCAGTGGCGACGACCTCTACTTCCTCTACACCGGCGGCACCACCGGCATGCCGAAGGGCGTGATGTGGCGCCAAGACGACATGGTGGGCAGCCTCGACGCTCCGTCTCGTACGCCGCTTCCCGCACACCAAGATCTCGACGCGCTCGCCCAACGAGTGTCGAAGCCCGGCCCCGTCAACATGCCGGCAGCACCGTTGATGCACGGAACGGGCGCCATGAATGCAATGTGGGCGCTCGCACTCGGTGGCGCAATTGCCACGATGACGAGCCGCGCATTCGATGCGCAAGAGTTGCTCGAAGTCGTTCAGTCCGCGCGCGTCAACAGCATCGCGATCGTTGGCGATGCATTCGCCAAGCCGATTCTCCGCGCACTCGACGAGAATCCGGGCAAGTACGACATCTCGTCGATCAAGTTCATCACGTCGAGTGGTGTCATGTGGTCGGCAGAAACGAAGGCTGGCCTGCTGCGTCACCACCCGAAGATGTTGCTCATCGACAGCCTCGGTTCATCCGAAGCAATCGGCATGGCGTCGTCCACAACCAGCGCCGACGGATCCAGCAGCACGGCGAGCTTCAAACTCGGCCCGAACACCCGCGTCATCAACGAAGAAGGAAAAGACGTCGTTCCAGGAAGCGGAGAACGCGGCCGTGTCGCAATGCGCGGACGCACTCCGATCGGCTACTACAAGGACGAAGCCAAGTCCGCTTCGACTTTCGTGATCATCGATGGCCTGCGCTATTCGATTCCGGGCGACTTCGCGGAAGTCGCATCCGACGGAACGGTGAAGCTTCTCGGCCGCGGCAGCCAGTGCATCAACACCGGCGGTGAGAAGGTGTACCCCGAGGAAGTCGAAGAGGTGCTGAAGACCCACCCGAGCGTTCTCGACGCGGCATGCGTCGGTGTGCCCGATGAACGATTCGGCGAGGCGATCACCGCTCTCGTCGAACCCCGACCCGGCGCCACCATCGATTCGGCCGCCCTTGTTGCCCACGTGCGCAGCACGCTCGCGGCCTACAAGTCGCCCAAGAACGTGATCACCGTTGGAACCATCGGTCGCGCGCCGAACGGCAAGCTCGACTACAAGCGTTTGAAGGCAGAAGCCCTCGACGCACTTGGCTTGTCCAAGTAACCCACAAGTAGAGTTCTCTGCCGTGCCCCGCGACGGGGGCCCCGCGAAGTCCAACGAAAGGCATCCCCCATGGCAGATCTCGGTTACGACGGCAAGGTAGCGATCATCACCGGCGCAGGCGGTGGCCTCGGTCGCCAACACGCGCTGCTCTTGGCCAAGCGTGGTGCGCTCGTCGTGGTCAACGACCTCGGCGGCAACATCGACGGCACCGGCGGCGACGCCTCGGCGGCGCAGAAGGTCGTCGACGAAATCAAGGCCGCAGGCGGCGAAGCAGTCGCCGATCACAACTCGGTGGCAACGCCCGAAGGCGGCGCAGCAATCGTCAAGACCGCGGTCGACACGTTCGGTCGCGTCGACATCGTCATCAACAACGCGGGCATTCTGCGTGACAAGTCGTTCCACAACATGGGACCCGAACTCATGAACCCGGTGTTCGACGTTCACCTGAAGGGTGCATTTCACGTCACGCAGCCGGCATGGGTTCTGATGCGCGAGCAGGGCTACGGACGCATCATCTCCACTTCATCGGCGGCGGGCATCTTCGGCAACTTCGGTCAAACGAATTACGGCGCCGCCAAGCTCGGCCTCGTTGGCTTCACTCGCGTGCTGGCAGTCGAAGGAGCCAAGTACAACATCAAGGCCAACGCAATCGCCCCGCTGGCACTCACCCGCATGACCGAAGACCTCATGGGTGCACTCGCCGACAAGCTCGACCCGTCGCAGGTTTCGCCGATCGTCGCATGGCTCGCCCACGAAGACTGCCCGGTCAGCGGCCAGGTGTACAGCGTTGGTGGCGGCCGCGTTGCAAACGTCTTCTTCGGTGAAACGCAGGGCTTCACCAAGCCCGGTCACTCGCTCGAAGACATCCGTGACAACTGGGAAGAAATCATGAACCAGAAGGATTACTTCGTCCCGCAGAACCTCGCCGAAGAAACCGGCGCGTTCTTCAACAAGTTGAAGTGACCCGATGACGGAAACCGTCGAGGCCTTTCGCGAGCGCGCGGATGCGTGGCTGGTCGACAACGCCTCGACGGCTCCGCGTGATTACGGCGCAATTTGCCCGCCCGATCTGATCGATCGTGGTCGCGATTGGCAGATCAGGTTGAACGAAGCCGGCTTCACCGGCATCCACTGGCCCGTCGAACACGGCGGACGCGGGCTCACATCTGCCCACACTGCGTCGTGGATCGAGTTGTGCGCACAGCGCGGCGTTCCGCCCGTGCTGAACATGGTTGGCCTCGTTCTCGCAGGTGGTTCGATCATGCGATTCGGCACACCCGAGCAACAGACCAAACACCTGTCGCGCACGCTTGCTGCAGAGCATGTGTGGTGTCAGCTGTTCAGCGAGCCGGGCGCCGGCAGCGACCTCGGTGGCCTGTCGACGAAAGCCGAGCGCGACGGCGATCGTTTCATCGTGAACGGCCAAAAGGTTTGGTGCAGCGGGGGGCGCTACAGCAATTGGGGAATCCTCATGGCGCGCACGAATCCCGAAGCACCGAAGCACGAGGGAATTTCCTTCTTCCTCTGCCCCATGGACACGCCCGGCATCGAGATTCGCCCGCTACGACAAATGACCGGCGAGGCGGAATTCGACGAGGTCTTCTTCACCGATGTCGAACTTCCGGCCGATGCTCTGCTCGGCCCACTGCATGGCGGGTGGGGCGTTGGCATGGCCGTGCTCACCAGCGAACGTGGCCACATCGGCGCCAGCGTCATCGGCCTCGAACGACGCCTCGAATCGATGGCCCAACTCGGTGCACGACATTCGCTCAATGCGATCGAACGTGATCGTCTCGCCCAGTTGTTGTCGCGCGGACACGCATTCAAGGCGATGGGCAAGCGGCAAGGACCCGAAGCGTCGACAGCCGCATCCCTCATGAAACTCGGCATCACCGAGATGATGTTCGACACCGCGATGCTGAAGGGCGACCTCAGTGGTGCACTGTCGGTTCTCGAAGGAAGTGACGCCCTCGGCATGCTCTCGGCCCCCGGAGGCCGCATCGCGGGTGGAACGAGCCAGGTGCAGCGCAACATCATCGGTGAACGTCTGTTGGGGCTTCCCCGCGAACCGAAGCCGAACCGGGACTGAGCATGAAGACCGTCAGCGTCGACTCAACCGACGGCGTGAAGCTTGCGCTCCACCAACTCACCGACTGCGAACCCGGTTCGTTGCCGGTCGTACTTCTTTCGCACGCCACCGGTTTCCACGGACGCTGCTGGCTTCCCGTCGCGCGACACCTCGAAGGTCGCTTCGATGTGTGGGCGCACGATCACCGCGGATACGGCGATTCGAAGATCGACGAAAACTGGACCGTGCGCTGGGAATCGTTCGGCGACGACGCTCTTGCGGTTGCCGAGTACCTCAACTCGAACGTCCGGCCCGCACGCGTGTTCGCAGCCGGACATTCGATGGGCGGCGCAACCCTCATCATGGCGGGCATTCGCCGCCCCGAACTCTTCGCAGGCATCGTCGCTTTCGAACCGATCGTCTTCCCACAGTCGGGGTTCCGCCCCGACAACATGCCGCCGAATCCACTCGTTGCCGCAACGCGCAAGCGGCGTGCAACGTTCGCATCACTCGACGAGGCTCGTCAGAACTTCGCGTCGAAACCGCCCATGTCGGCATTTGATCCCGATGCGCTGAACGCATACGTCGAATTCGGTTTCGAGCCATGCGCCGAGGGCGTGACGCTGAAGTGTCGACCCGAACACGAAGCGCGCACGTACGAAACCGGCGGCGGACACACGACTTGGAACGGTCTCGCATCGCTTCAGGTTCCGTTGTGGGTTGTCGGAAGCCCCGAGCAGCCGTACCAGCCATCAACCATCGCACCGCGTATCGCCGACGAAGTGCGTCACGGACATTTCGAAATGTGGCCCGAGGTATCTCACTTCGGCCCGATGGAAGACCCGCCCCGCTTCGCCGAGTACATCGCGACAACCGCGTCGGAACCACGTTGAACATCACGCAGATCGACGAGGCGTTCGATCGACGCTTGGAATCCGCTCGCCACAATCCTGTCGTCCAGGGCTTCTTCTCGCTCCTCAGTCGTGCCGGCGAATTCAGCATGATCTGGCACGCGGTCATTTGGATTCGCGCAATCGGCAGCACTGACCGGGCGAAAGACGCCGTCATCTTCTCGCTTCTGCTCGGTGCCGAGAGTCTGATCGTGAATCAGGGACTCAAGCGTGTGTTCCGCAGACAGCGCCCCACAACGAACGGCGACACCCGATTCAACGTGCGTACACCCGTCACCTCGTCTTTTCCCAGCGGACATTCGTCGTCGGCCTTCTTTGCGGCCGTGACACTCGCGTCACTCGTGCCCCCTTCTTGGGCCGTGCTGTTCTTCGTTCTTGCGGTGCTGGTTGCCCTCAGTCGCGTGATGGTGCGCCTGCACCATTTGTCCGACATCATCGGTGGCGCATGTGTCGGTGCTGCCCTTGGCCTTCTTGCCTTACCCGTTATAGGTTGAGCGCGTGACCCGCGCATTCGGCCTGACCTGGGATTACCGCTGCCCCTACGGCCGCATCGCCCACAACCACGTGGTGACGGGTCTACTGCACGGCGCCGACTGGAACGTCGACTTTCTTCCGTTCTGCCTGGGTCAATCCCACGTTGAAGAAGGCATGCCGCCGATCTGGGACACGCCGCAGCTCGACTCGGGGTTGTTCGCCTTGCAGGTCGGCATCGCAGCACGCGACGCCGACCCCGAAAAGTTCCTGCCCTTCCACATGGCGACTTTCGAGTACCGACACACCCGCGCCGGAAACCTGAACGATCGCACCGCCATTGCTTCGATGCTCACCGACGCGGGCTTCGATCCGGATGCGATCTTTGCAACGGTCGAGACGGGCGCACCGCTCGCGACCATCGCCCGCGAGCACATGCAATACGTCAACAGCCACGATGTGTGGGGCGTGCCGACCTTCATCGTCAACGACAAGGCCGTGTTCGTGCGTCTTCTCCAGACTGCGAACGGCGACGGGAAAATCGCCATCGACACCGTGAACCGGATTCTCGACAACATCGACTGGCCGATTCTCAACGAGTTCAAGCACACGAGCGTCCCGCAGTGACCGAACGTATGACCGACGCCGAGGGCCTGATGTGGCGCCTCGAGAAAGACCCGTTCCTCTCTTCGACGTTCTCGAACATCTCGATTCTCGACAAGCCAATGAACGTCGAAGCGTTCATCCGTCGCATGCATCGCGCAACGATCGCGATTCCGCGCCTCCGTCAACGTGTCCAGCCGGCCCCGGCGAACCTCGGCGCACCGTTCTGGCAACTCGATCCGAACTTCGATCTCGGGCACCACGTGCGTCACATCGCGTTGCCGACACCCGGTTCGATGCGTCAACTCCTCGATCTCGCAACGCGCTTCACCGCCGATCCGTTCGATCGTGCGCGGCCACCGTGGCAATTCCTCATCGTCGACGGGCTCGAAGGCGGCCGCTGCGCGCTGATCAGCAAGATTCACCACACGATCACCGACGGCGAAGGCGGCGTTCTGTTGTCGATGCAGTTCATCGACATCGAACGCGATGCACCCGAACCCGCTCCGCTCCCCGAGCCAGATCCGGTTGAAACACATCCCGACGACGACACGGCCGACGTTCTGCGCGCAGCACTCGTCGACGCCATGCGCATTCCACTTTCATTCGCGAAGCAAGTGCGCGACGCTCTCAGCAGTCCGTCGAACCTGCCGTCAACGGGTGCAGAAACCGCGGCGAACGTTCGCTCGATCGTCAAGCAACTCGGCGACACCGACCCTGCGCGCAGCCCACTGTGGACGAAGCGTTCGCTGCAGCGTCGGCTCGAGGTGCTCTCGGTTCCCTACAAGTCGATGCGCGAAGCATCGAAAGTTCTCGGTGGAACCCTGAACACCGCATTCGTCACCGCGGCCGCCGATGCCGCGGGCGAGTACCACCGTCGACTCGGCACGCCCATCGAGTCGTTGCGCACGTCGATGGCCGTCAGCACGCGCACCGACGAATCGTCGTCGAATGCATTCACACTTGTTCGTCTTCTCGTTCCCACCGGCGACATGCCGATCACCGAACGCTTCGCCGCGATACACGAACTCGCCACAACCGTTCGCGCGGGTTCCGATGGTGCCAGCCTCGACACGCTGGCCGGCTTGGGCTCTGCCCTGCCGAACTCGGTTCTCACCCGCGTGGCTCGCGCCCAAAGCCAAACGGTCGACTTCGCCACGTCGAACGTGCGCGGGGCCGGCGTGCCGCTGTACATCGGCGGCGCACGGATTCTCGCGAATCACCCCGTCGGGCCGCTGGGTGGCGTTGCGTTCAACCTGACTCTTCTCAGCAACGACGGCAATCTCGACATGGGCCTGCACGTCGACACGGCGGCAATCGAAGACCCGGAACTCCTGAAGAACTGCATCGAAGAGGCGTTTGCGAAAATTGCCGCGTTCGCACCGGTGGAGGCTCCTACGGCTGCCCCCGCAACAATGCAGGCTGCCGACCAAACGCCGACGAGCGGCGTTGCATCTAAGCGACGGAAGTGGTGGCGACGGGCTTCGCCGTCAACAACGACCTGAGGTCGAGCAACAAGTCGGCGACTTCACCGCTCGAAACGAGTTCGCGACGGAGCATTTCGGCCAGCGCCTTGTCGATGACCGCAAGCGCATCAACCACTGCATCGTTTGCCACTTCGCGGGTCTCGGTCACTGTTTCGGTCACGTGCGCTCCTTTGTCTTGCTTCTGTCTAGCAGGAAGTGCACTTGGCCCCACCGCCGACCTGCAGTGACATTACCCACACATTTGCCGCAACGCGTGACACAGCGAGCGAACTCTCGAAGTCGGCACTTCTGGTTCCGTCTACTATCGGCAGTGCATGAAGTTTTCCTCCGACACCCACGTGGTCGTAACCGGTGCCGCGGGCGGAATCGGTCGTGCGCTTGCCCGTCGGTTTCACGCAGCCGGTGCTCGTCTCACCATCACCGACGTCGACGATGTTCGCCTCGTTGCCGTGTGCAACGATCTCAACGCACATCGACCAAACTCGGCGCAATCAATCGCGGTCGACATCGGAACACGCTCCGGAAATCAGCAACTCATCGAATTCGCGCGCAAGGGCTTCGGCTCGATCGACCTCTTCTTTGCCAATGCAGGTGTGGGCCTCGGCACCGATCTTGCGAACACCGATGAGTCCGCGTGGGACACAAGCTTCAACGTCAACGTGCACGCGCATCGCTGGGCAGCCGAAATGCTTCTTCCCGACTGGCTCGAGCGCGGCAGCGGCTATTTCTGTTCAACCGCGTCCGCGGCCGGCCTCCTCGCCCAAATCGGATCCGCGCCGTATTCCGTCACGAAGCACGCTGCGGTGGCCTTCGCCGAGTGGCTTTCGATCACCTACCACGACCGCGGCCTGCGCGTCAGTTGCCTCTGTCCGCAGGGAGTCAACACCAACATGTTGAACCCCGAAAAATCGACGACAACCGACAAGGCATTCGCGTCGGCCGGCGACATCGTCAAGGCGGCCGGTGCCGTGCTCGAACCCGAAGACGTGGCCGATGTGGTGTTCAACGCAATCGAAAACGAGACGTTCCTCATCCTTCCCCACCCGGAGGTCGAGACCTACATGACAACGCGCGCCTCACAGCACGCACGCTGGTTGGGCGGCATGCGCAAGTTGCAAGCCCGCGTTTTCGGCAACTGAACTGCAACATTTCCCGACGATCCCGCGGAACACCCCTCCCGTACGGTGGGGCGCATGGGATTCCACTCGCCAGCGTTTCGTCGCACCTACGCCGTCGCCGCCATCATCGCTGCTACGTTCGCCGTCGCCCTTCAGTCCGGCCCCGCCAACGCGTCCGCATTCACCTACCGCGATGTCTCCACCGGTTATCACCGCACGTGCGCCGTCACCTCCGAAGGCGCAGGCTTGTGCTGGGGCTGGAATTATTCGTCGAGTCTCGGGACAAGCGATACATCGACAACCGTGTTCATTCCGTCGCTCGTGCGCCTTCCCGCCGGTGAAACCTTCCGCCGTATTGAAGCGGGCTCGTACTTCATGTCGTGCGGTCTCACGGTCGCAGGAAACGTTTACTGCTGGGGCGAAGGCGGCATCGTGTCTCGGGTCCCGCTGCCAGCCGACACGAAGGTGACCCAACTCAGCGTCGGCGCAACACAAGGGTGCGTCATCACCGAAGACTCTCGTCTCTATTGCTGGGGCGATTGGTCATCGGGTGAGTTGGGAGTCGGTGACATCGAGCCGACGAATCTGCCCGTACGCGTTTTCCTTCCCGATGCAGCGGCGGCTGCACAGGTTGCGGCAGGTGTCGGCTTCACGTGCGCAACGACAACCGTCGGCGCCGCTTATTGCTGGGGCGTCAATGGCGACGGACAGCTCGGCAACGGCAACAGCGCGACGTCAAAAGTTCCCGTTCGCGTTGCACTTCCCGTGGGGGTTTCCGTAGTTTCCATTACGGCAGGCCTCGAACGCGCGTGTGCCGTCGATACCAATGGTGGCGGCTGGTGTTGGGGCCGCAACTACAGCGGTGCGTTCGGCGACGACACCTACGCCAACAGTCGCACTCCGCGCCCAGTTGCACTGCCGTCCGGCACCACTCTCACTGCACTGCAGACAGGCTGGTATCACACGTGCGCCATCACAACGATCGGAACGACATTGTGTTGGGGCGAAAACGGTTCGGGTTCGCTCGGCACAGGTAGTTCCTTTGGCGGCAAGACCATCCGAACCGCGGCCCTGCCGGTCGATGTGTCGGCAGCCGATTTGTCCACGGGCCTCGGCTCAACCTGCATCACATCGACCTCAGGTGAAGTGTTCTGTTGGGGCGCCAACCTGCGCGGCAGCATCGGAACCGGCACTACCGTTTCTGCGTTCAGCCCCACGCGAATCCTGCCCGTCGGCACACCGGATGCGGTGGAACCGACATCGAGCGACATCGGAACGCACGGCTCAACCGTTTCAGGCTCGTTCGTGGCCAACGGTGCCCAGGCGACTGCCGCCATTCTGCTTTCCGACAACACCAATTTTGACAACGCCCGCATCGTCCCGGTGCCGCTTCCTCGATCAGCCCAATCAAGCGTCGCGCAGTTGTTTTCGCCGATCAACTATTCGGTCAGCATTCGCGATCTCCGTCCGGCAGTCCGCTATTACGTCAAGGCCCGCATCACCAGCATCCTCGGCACAACCACTACGTCCGCCTTCGCCTTCGACACGCTGGGGGGCCCACCTTCAGTCGCATCAACCGTCGCGCGCGGCATCTCGGGCGACTCCGCCATCATCGATGCCGTGGTCAACGCGAATCATCTCGACACGAACGCAACACTCACGTTGTCCACCGATCAGGGATTCAGTCGCAACGTCCGTTCGATCACCCTCGGAACCGCCTCAGGGGTGGGCAACACGTCATTGTCGGTCGACATTGATTCGCTTCTCCCCCGCACCAACTATTGGGCACGTGTTTCCGCCGGCAACGAGGTCGACACAACGGTCGGCGACCCAATCTCCTTCACCACCATCGGAGATTCACCCACGATCAGCGGCATCGAACTCACCGGCTCGCGTCGTTCGGGCACGGTCGCTGTGCAATTCTCGACCGGCAGCCTTCGCACCACGGTCTCCGTTGCCCACCGCGCGCACGGAACCAGAAACCCGTGGAAAGTCTCCACCCGTACGGTTCCTGCAAACAACCCGGCGTCCGCATTCGTTGCGATTGACAACCTCGATCCCGCCACGCCGTACGACGTCGAGGTCAGCGTCAGCAATGCACTGGGCAACATCGAGCGAACCGGCCTGTCCTTCACCACACTCGGCGGTGCACCGCTGGTCGACGCTCCTCGAGCAATCGACGTTGGCGACAACACCGTCACGCTACGTAGCGCCATCGATGCAAACGACTTTGCAACACGTGTCACACTGCAGATCGATACCGACGCATCATTCAAGAACTTCGACGAATGGTTCGCCGGCAACGTTCGTCTCGGCGAGCCGACAACCATCTCACTCGACGTCAGCGAACTCGTCGACTCCACCACGTATTACGCGCGGTTCGTGGCCGTCAATGCAAAAGGCACCACGGTTGGCGATGCAGTGATGTTCACCACCACAACGCCCGTCGGAAAGCTATTGAAACGCCGTGTGAACCCCGTCGACCCCGAACCAATCGTCACGCCGACCCCGGAAATCATCGACCTGCCGATCATCGGGAATCAGATCAGGCTCGCCCCGCTCGCGAAGCCCTTCAAACCGTCGAACGCGGTGAAAGCTTCGGCGATCAAATCGCCAGCGACGAAATCAAGCCGTCCAATACGGCCCGGTCGCCGAACACCTCTGCCCCGGCAACAACAGCTTCTTCCACGCTGATTCGACGCCACACGGTCAGTAGCAAGAGCTGCGCGGAACCACGGAACGCAACGTCGCCCTTTCCGTGTTCGCGTGAAACGGAAACACCGCTTTCACCCGGCACCAGCATCCACTCGCCATCGGTGTCGGTGCAGTGCAAATGAACCGAGCCGGTCAGTTGCACTTTTTCACCGAGCCGTGGCACGAACACCCCGAAGAGTTCGTCGATTCCGTCGGCGCATGCAACCTCGTCGGCAGTGGTGACATTGCGACCGGCCATTTCCGCATCGAAACGGTGCACCAGAACTTCCTGAGCCTGACGACGCTTCACCCACAATGCCGGGCGCGGACCGGTGAATGTCCACACTTCTTTGTCGTCCGGAGTGTTGGCAAGAAGACTTTCGAGTCGAGCAGCGCCATCGGCGAACTGCTTCAGCACGTCATCATCAGCCGCGGGTTTCTCGAGACGTGGCAGATCCTTCGGGGTTTCGGCATCCGTCGTCAACATGCCGTGGAACATGTTCTGGACGCGCGACATGTGAAACACCAGGTCGGTCACGCTCCATCCCGGACACGCCGCGACCGCTGACGTCATTCCGGCGTCGCGTGCGGCCTGAACGAATTTCGCATTTTCTTCGACCAATACGTGAAGGTAATTGCGCCCCTTCAACTCACGATACGACGCGGTCACGTGAGGCCCTACTTCAGCAGCGCCGACAGCTCGCGCCATTCGGCCGATGGCAAGGTCTTGCCTTCGTGCTTCAGCACCTGCACGCACACGTGGTCGGCGCCAGCATCGTGGTGTTCCTTGATGCGTGCGGCAATTTTGTCGAGGGTTCCCCAACACACGATCTCGTCGACCAGACGATCGGATTGGTTCGTGATTTCGTCCTGCGAGAAACCGAGACGCAGCAAGTTGTTCGCGTAGTTCGGCAGACGCGTATAGACCGACATGTTCTTGCGTGCCGTTTCGCGAGCTTTCTCGGGGTCGGTCTCGAAAATCACCATCTGCTCGGGTGCAACCAGCTTGTCGGGCCCCACGATTGCTCGGGCTTCTGCGGTGTGTTCGGGCGTCGTGAAGTATGGGTGCACACCCGATGTGCGGTTCTTTGCAAGCTCCAACATCTTCGGACCGAGCGCGGCAAGCACGCGATACATCGGACCAGACGGCGCAACCGCGAAGTAGGGAACGCTGTCCATGGTGTCGAGGTAGTCGACCATGTTCGAATACGGCTTGTCGTAGGTCGACTTGTGCAACTTCGTCACCATGTGCCCGTGGCTCGTGC
>JBEBAF010000136.1:0-3345 GCA_041159045.1 Actinomycetota bacterium | reverse complement strand
TTTCCGCGCCTGGTGGACCCTATTTCGGAGACATCTACATCGGGCACGAACCGGTTCATTGGTTGTATGTCTGGATGGCCCGTATGTTCGCGAAGCCATCGATGCTCTTCGCAACGTCGGCCGGCCCGTTCGCAAAGCGCTGGGCGAATCCGTTTCGTCGTTTCACTTATCGCACGTTCGACGCGCTGTGGGTGCGCGAAGAGATCTCAGCCGCACACATTCGTGCTCTTTTCGGTTCGCGTCGCCGCAACGTCGAGGTGAACGTTTCCGTCGATGCCGCTCTGCAGGTGTCGGTATCAGCGATGTCGCGTGATGCCTCACGTCGATTGATCGTGGTATCGGCCATCGATCGTCCGTACGACTCAGACCCCGCACCGGATGCGCGCCGTGCACGGTACGACACATCGGTTGCCGCTGCGGTCACGGAAATGTGTTCGGGTGCACCGAGCGATGTCGTGCTTGTTCCGCAGTTGCACGACTCCGTGCATCGCGACACCCCGTACCTCGAACGCCTCGCCTCGCAAGTCCGTACGGCAACCGCGGCGGCCGGATCCGACGCAGTCGTCTCGGTGTTCGACGAATCACGCGACATGCTCGCTCAGCGTGGGCTCTTTGCCTCGGCGGATTTCGTCGTGGCTGGTCGTTACCACCCCGCAGTCTTCGCTTTGTCGGCGGGAGTCGCGCAACTGTGCATTCCGTACGAACACAAAGCCACGGGTGTTCTGCAACTTGCCGGCCTGTCCGACGTGGTCGTGCCGATCGACGAAGTGACGCCCGAAAGTCTCGTCGCCGCCGCGCGTCACGTGGTCGACAACGCCGATGGAATTCGCGCACGTTCACGCGACGCATCAATGCGGCTGGCCGAAGTGTCTTCACGCACGTCGCGGGCAGTCGTTGCACTGATCGAGGGCGCACTGTGAAGCGACGACGCATGCTGATGGTCGGAGGATTCGACCCGCGCTTTGGTCGTAACCGACAGTTGGCGCGAGTCGGCGAAATGACCGGATGGGAAGTCGTCTCGCGCAGCGTCAGCGCATGGGGAGACGACAAAGTGTCGGCCGCGCGGTCCGGACGCGTGGGCACCGCCTTGCGCGCAGCATTGGCATACGTCCGCATCGTCGGCACCATGTGTGCAGTCGCTCTGCCCGGCAAACGCCCCGACGTGGTCGTTGTTCCACATCCATCACAGATCGATGCCGTGGTCGTTGGGCTGCTCTGCAAACTCTTTCGACTGCCGCTCGTGATCGATTACTTCGTGTCGTTGCACGAGACGGTGGTCGTCGATCGTCGGCTCGTGAATGCGTCGTCACCCGTGGCGAAGATCCTGCGCAGGTGTGATGCATGGGCCACCCGACTTGCCGACGTCGTGCTCACCGACACACCCGAAGACGCCGACGAGTTTGCGCGGGTCACGGGTACGCCGCGCGGCAAGTGGCATGTGGTCTGGGTCGGCGCCGATCCGGCGGTTTTCGTCGAGCGCCCCGACATTGCAGTCGAGCCACGTTCGGTGCTGTTCTACGGCACCTACATTCCTTTGCAGGGGATCGAACACATCGTTCGCGCGTCACTGTTGATGCCGCGCGATTGGCGCGTGCGCCTCGTCGGTAGCGGGCAACTGCGCCCCGAGATCGAGCGGCTGGTCACCGAAATCGGTGCGCCGGTGGAAATCATCGATCAGGTACCCGAAAGTGAATTGCCGGCCCACATCGCCGGATCGATGGTGTGTCTCGGTGTCTTCGGCGAGGGTGACAAGACCCGACGTGTCATTCCGAACAAGGTCTTTCAATGTCTTGCCGTCGGGAGGCCGGTGGTCACCGCCGACACGCCGGCAGTCGAAACGCTCGGTTCGGCCATCGAACGCGTCGACGCCGGAGACCCAGCAGCAATTGCGTCGGCCGTGCAGCGATTGATGGACGACCCCGTGCGTCGTGAAGCCCTTGCCGAGCGTGGTCGCCGGACTTTCGTCGAACGATTCGACGACGTCGCAATTGCACCGCAGTTCGCGAAGGCGTTGTCCGGCGTGCTTGGCGACGCGCCCGAGCTGCCGCCGCTCACGGTGATGGCACGCTTGCGACAGCCGTTTATCGAGCGCGCGTTGCGCAGCGTTGCGCCGCGGTCGATACTCGAAGTCGGCGCCGGCCAAGGCGCCACCGGAGCACGTCTTGCCCGTCATGCGCGTTACGTCGGCGTCGAACCGGATCTCGGTTCGGCGGCGGTCGCGGCATCGCGCTTGGCGCACGTTGAAGGTGCCGAGTTTCGTATGGGCGGTATCGAACGTATTCGTGACGATGAAGTGTTCGACCTGTTGTGCGCTTTCGAAGTGATCGAACACATCGAAGACGATGTCGCAGCACTGAGCGAGTGGACACGCCATTTGTCGCCCGACGGCCATTTGCTTCTCAGCGTTCCCGCCCACATGCGTCGGTTCGGCGCATCTGACGCGGCGGTCGGGCACTTCCGCCGTTACGACGCGATCGATCTCGAACATCTCGTCGGTGCGCTCGGCTTCGAGATCGTTGAACGTCGTGCTTATGGCGCGGTTGGCGGGCACGCACTCGAGTTCGTGCGCAATGCCATCATCGATCGTCGCGGCGGCAACGTTGCATCGTCCGCCGACGTCGCCGAAAAAACCGCCGCAAGCGGAAGGTTGTTCCAGCCGACGTCGAAAATGTCGGGCGTGCTCACCGCCGTGATCGCTGCGCCGATGCGCCTTGCGCAGGCCCCGTTCTCGGCGGGTCAGTTCGGTGTTGGCTGGGTCGTCGTGGCGCGGCGAACACGCGGCACGGTGTAGGCATAGCCCGCGATACCCAGAACGACCGCCGATGCCAGCATCACGCCGCGGTCGGTTGTTGCTGCAAGCAAGCCGTCGTCGAACGACGCGCCCATTCCCACCGCTGCCGCAGTGACGAACAATTCACGGAAGCCGAGTGCGCCAGGCGTGAACGCGATGATGCCGGCGATCGCGGCCGCCGGTGCAACTACGAGGAAGAACCAGAACGATTCGTGAACGCCGAGCAATCCGAAGGCGATTTGAAATCGCCATGCAGTCAGCGTGTACTTCGCGATGTCGATGGCGATCACCTGGAACGAAGTGATCGGCGTGCGTTGGATCTCGTGCCAACCCTCGTTGAACGAAGCGGCGAATCGGGCGGGCTTGCCGCGCAAAATCTTCCAATTCGGTAGCGGGAAGCGCAGCAAGACGAAACACGCGATACCGAGGGCGATGAAGTTGGCGAAAACCGTGACGGCAAAGTCGCCGCCGCGCATTGCGTACACCACCACGCCGATGATTCCCACGATGGATGACGAACCGAGGCTGATCACAAGGTTGGCTCCGTAGTTACT
>JBEBAF010000135.1:0-14568 GCA_041159045.1 Actinomycetota bacterium | reverse complement strand
GCAACAACTGTTCGGTCGTCAACTCGGAGCTCGAGCATTCGGTCTTGCTCGATGGCAGTTCGATCACCGACATCAATCGCATGTCCGATTCGCTCATCGGCCGCAATGTCACGGTCAAGCGTTCGGCTCAGCGTCCTTCTGCGTTGCGTTTGATGTTGGGCGACGACAGCACCGTCGAAGTCGAGTAACTCCCCACCAGTCGAAAGTCCGGAAAGAGCACACATGGCAGTCATCACACCCTCCGACGTCATCGCCGGGGTTCACATCGTCGAACCAGCCATGCACGGCGACGAGCGGGGTTTCTTCATCGAGACCTACCGCCGCGAGTGGTTTCCGCAAGGTCGGGAAATGATCCAGGCGAACCGTGGCGACCGTCAGGCCGGTTGTCTGGTGGGGTTGCACTATCACCTTCACCAGGCCGACTACTGGTACGTGCCGTTCGGCAAGTGTCGCGTGGTCCTGCACGACCTACGTCAGGGTTCACCCACCGATGGCGCGACGCAGATCATCGACCTCGGAGCGCGCGATGACGGCTCGCACGACCACCGTGGAATCTTCATTCCGCCCGGCGTCGCACACGGTTTTTCAGCGTTGACCAAGATGACCATCACCTATCTCGTCGACGGTTACTACAACCCGGCCGACGAGCTGGGTGTGGCATGGAACGACCCACAGGTTGGTGCCGATTGGGGAGTGGGCGAGCCGATTCTCTCGAAGCGCGACCAAACGAATCCGCTGCGCAGCCAGATCCAGCCCCAGTGGCAGCCCCATTTCAATCTTCGTCCCTGATCTTTCGAGGTACCCCCACATGAAGCAGTTCATCACCGGCGCCGCCGGATTCATCGGATCGAATTACGTGCGTTACGTACTCGAAAACACCGACGACGAAGTCACCGTTTTCGATGCACTCACATACGCGGGGAATCTCTCGACCCTGAAAGACGTCGACGACAATCCTCGTTACCGATTCGTCAAGGGAAACATCTGCGATCCCGCCGCGGTTGCCGATGCGATGCGCGGCCACGATGCCGTCGTGCATTTCGCCGCCGAAAGCCACGTCGATCGATCAATCGACGGATCCGAAGACTTCATTCTCACGAACTGTTTCGGAACGAACGTCGTGATCGACGCGGCGCGCAAGCACAACATCGGGCGCGTGCTCCACATTGGCACCGACGAGGTGTACGGCTCGGTTGAAGTTGGTTCGTCGCTCGAATCCGATCCTCTCGAGCCACGCTCGCCGTACTCGGCGTCGAAGGCGGGCTCCGACCTCATCGCTCTCGCGTATCACCACACGCACGGCACGCCTGTGCTCGTCACGCGGTGCACCAACAACTTCGGACCGTTCCAGTACCCCGAGAAGGCAATTCCGCTCTTCACTACGAATTTGATCGACGGCGCGAAGATCCCGCTCTACGGCGATGGATTGAACGAACGCGACTGGTTGTTCGTCGACGACCACTGCTCGGGTGTGCATCTCGTGCTCACCAAGGGTCAGGTCGGCGAGATCTACAACATCGGTGCGGGCAACGAAACCCCGAACCGGGTTCTGGTCGACAAACTGCTCGGCATCTTCGGTGTCGGCGAAGAAATGGTGCAGTACGTCGAAGACCGCAAGGGCCACGACCGTCGTTATTCGGTGAACATCGACAAGATCACCAAATTGGGGTGGAAGAAACTGCGCACTCTCGACGAGGCTCTTGAAGAAACCGTTCGCTGGTATCGCGACAACCGCTGGTGGTGGGAGCCCCTCAAGGGCAAGAAGTGAAGATCGTCGTCACCGGTGCGGCCGGTCAATTGGGCGTCGAACTTTGCGATGCTTTCCGTCGCGTCGGACACGATGTGGTGGGCACCACCCACGACACTCTCGACATCACCGATTCTTCCGCGGTCAGCGCGTTCGTCGATTCGGTGAGGCCCGATTGGGTCATCCATTCGGCCGCGTGGACGGCCGTCGACGCCTGTGAATCCGACCCCAACAGGGCCTTCTTGGTCAACGGCGATGGAACGGCGAACATCGTGGCGGCGGCTGAGAAGGTGGCTGCCCGGGTCGTGTACATCAGCACCGATTACGTGTTCGATGGAACGAAGTCCGGTCCGTATGTCGAGACCGACGAGCCGAACCCACAGTCGGTGTACGGCGCATCAAAGCTGGCCGGTGAACACGCAATGCGTCCGAACGACCTCATCGTTCGCGTCTCGTGGGTCTGTGGTTATCACGGGGCCAACATGGTGAAGACGATTCTCCGCATCGCATCGACGAATCCGACCCTCGCTTTCGTCTCGGATCAGGTGGGTCATCCCACCTTTGCCGACGATGCGGCCGAGGGCATTCGCAGACTCGTCGAATCGGGAAGGTCGGGCACCTTCCACCTGACCAACCAGGGTGCGGTCAGCTGGTACGAATTCGCTGCCGATGTTTTGCGGGCAGCCGGTGACGACCCTGGGCGAGTACAGCCGATCACCACCGCGGAACTGCAGCCCCCGCGGCCCGCGAAGCGTCCTGCAAATTCGGTGCTCGACAATGCGGCTCTCCGGTCCGCAGGTCTGGCGCTACTCGATGACTTTCACGTGCCACTGAAGCGTCTCGTTGATCGTTTGAAGCAAGACTGATCCGATGCGTGGAATCGGAACCATCACCAACGTTCTCACGATCGTTGGGGGAACCCTGGTTGGCCTGGTGGTGGGCAAGTACATCGCCGATCGGATGCGTCTGACCATCGAACAGGCCGTTGGAATGACGACGATCATTCTCGGTATCTCCACCGCGGCGAAGACCGACAACATCGTTTTCCCGCTCGTCAGTGTCGTTCTTGGTGGCATCATCGGCGAAGCAGCACGCATCGAACACGGTTTTTCGGTGCTCGGCCACTGGGTGCGACGGACCGTTCAAAATGCATTCGAGAAGCGGCAGCGGACGACCAGGTTTCATCCACGGTTCGTCGAGGGATTCGTTACCGCAACCCTGCTGTTCTCCATCGGGCCGATGTCGATTCTCGGTTCCATCGACGATGGTCTGGGTCGCGGAGCCGAAATTCTGATCATCAAGTCGGCGCTCGACGGACTGGTATCGATTCTGTTTGCCGCGACGATGGGGTGGGGCGTGGCTCTCAGCGCGATTGTCGTCGGTATCTATCAGGGCCTGATGACCCTCAGCGCATCGGGGCTCGACGCGATCCTGACGGATCGCATGGTGCACGAGATGAGCGCGACGGGCGGCATCATGATTCTTGGTATCGGTCTTCGCTTCATGGATGTGAAGCCGATACGCGTCGGCAGTTTGCTACCGGGTCTTGTTGTTGCCCCGGTACTTGTTGCGCTGTTTGCTCGCTGACGGGCGACCTTCGCCCTGCGGGCGTGATCCACCTTCGCGGCTGCGATCATCGAAGCGCTTCTTGCCCTCGAACTTGCGACCCTCGAACTTGCGGCTGCCACCGGGGCGACCATTTCCGTCGGCCTTGCGCGGGCCGTCGAACTTGCGTCCGCGGGGTTCACGCACGGGTGCGGGGTGCATGTCAATCGATGAAGTTTCGACGTAGACGCGCTCGCCGGGGGCGAGCTCCGCGAGGAAGGGGTCGTGCGGGGCCACCTTGGTGGTGGTCGGAGTGATGCCGGCCGACTTCGTGAGGGCGCGAACGCTGCGGCGTTGCTTGTCGGTCATCAACGTGACGACGGTGCCCGCTGCGCCGGCGCGTGCCGTGCGTCCCGAGCGGTGGAGGTACGCCTTGTGCTCTTCGGGCGGGTCGGCGTGAATCACGAGGCTGACATCGTCGACGTGAATGCCGCGCGCAGCGATGTCGGTGGCGACCAGAGTGTCGGCTCGACCTGCGGAGAACGCAGCGAGGTTGCGGGCGCGTGCAGCTTGCGACAAGTTGCCATGCAGTTCAACCGAGGGGATGCCGGCCTTCATCAACTGCTCGGTGAGTCGTGCGGCGCCGTGCTTGGTGCGTGTGAACACGAGCGTCTTGCCGGGTGCTGCGCAGAGGTCCTTCAGGATTCCCAAACGGTCGGAATTGTCGATGTGCAGCACGTGGTGTTCCATCGCTTCGACGGGCGACTGTTCGGGGTCGACTTCGTGCGTGACGGGGTCGATGAGGAATCGATCGACGAGGCGGTCGATTCCACGGTCGAGTGTTGCCGAGAACAAAAGGCGTTGCGTGCCCTTCGGGGTCGCGGCGAGGATCTGCTCGACGTGCTGAAGGAATCCGAGCTCGGCCATGTGGTCGGCTTCGTCGAGAACCGTGATTTCGACATTGGAGAAGTCGATGTTTCGCGAGTTCATATGATCGACAAGGCGTCCGGGGCACGCGACGACGATGTCGACACCCTTGCGCAGGGCGTTCAACTGTCCGCCGTATCCGACACCGCCGTAGATGGTGGTGGTGAACATCTTCAGCGCACGCGCGAGAGGCATGAGAACTTCGTTGACCTGATTTGCCAGTTCGCGCGTCGGCACGAGAATCAGTGCACGGGGCTTGTGCGGCTTGCGCGGCGCATTTGATGCCGCGAGGCGCGTGAGTAGGGGAAGGCTGAATGCGAGGGTTTTGCCCGACCCCGTGCGACCGCGTCCGAGAACGTCACGCCCGGCGATTGCATCGGGAACCGTGGCTTCCTGGATGGGGAAGGGCTTGGTGATTCCCTGCTGCGAAAGCGCTTCGAGCAATTGGGGGTGAATGTCGAGGTCGCGGAATGACGTGACAGGGGACAACGATGCAGGCGCAGTGGCCATTTGGGGGCTCCGGGGGGACTAGGCCACGGACGCCGGTGTGCACCCATGGGACTCGCAGAACATCTGCGACTGCGTCACGCTACAGGTGTTTCCTCGGAAAAGTGGCGATGGGGACGAATCATCGTGTTGCATGGCGCGATGACCGTTGAATCGTTGGGCCAACGCGCACTTGATCGACTGGATGCAGCGATGGATGCACTCGTTGTTCCGGGCTACAGCCGCATTGGGTATGCGCTGCGCAAGCGTGGATGGAGCAACGTGAGTGATGCGCCGTTGTCCGGTCAGGTTGCCGTTGTCACCGGTCACACTTCGGGAATCGGATTCGCCGCTGCACAAAGTCTGAGATCGCTCGGAGCTGATCTTTTTCTCGTCGGTCGCGACGCCAAGCGAGCCTCCGATGCGGCAGATGCAATTCGTTCCGCTGCCGGCATCGGAACGGTGACGTCGTTCGTCGCCGACATGGGTGAGCCAGCGCAAATCCGCAAGCTTGCCGAAGAGATACGGAGTCGATCGTCAAGTGTCAATGTTCTCGTACACAACGCCGGAGCATTGTTGAAGACCCGATTGCGCAATTCGTTCGGAAACGATGTCACGCTCGCGGTTCATGTTTACGGGCCTCACTTGTTGACGAATCTCCTGATTGAACCGTTGCGCGAATCAAATGGACGCGTCATCACCGTCGCGTCCGGTGGCATGTACGCGGTTGGTATTTCCGATTTTTCGAAAGTCGGAGGCTCGTCGCGTGACCCGCTCGAGTTGGCCGATGATCGTTACGACGGAACGAAGCAATACGCAATCGCGAAGCGCGTCCAGGTGACACTCAACGAAATGTGGGCAGAACGTCCCGAGGTCAAGGGAATCATGTTCCAGGCGATGCATCCGGGTTGGGTCGACACTCCGGGCGTTGCAAATTCGATCCCGCTGTTCCGCGCCGTAACGAAGCCGATTCTCAGGTCGGCCGAACAAGGTGCCGACACGGTGGCATGGCTTGCGTCGGCCGACGGTTCGGCCTTGGGAAATGGGGGATTCTGGTGTGATCGTTCACGTCGACCGATTCATCGGTTGTCGGCAACGAGGCGAACCGACACCCCGGCGGCGCGTCAAGCGCTGTGGGCACAAGTCGAAAGCCGTGCGGTAGGGTCGGCATCGTGAAAGTGCAGTTGATCGAAGGTCGTTGTCAGGGTCACCAGATGTGCGCGATTGCGGCGCCGGAAATCTTCGGAAGCGACGACATCGGGAATGCCACGATCCTCATCGCCGGCGACCTACCCGCAGACCTCGAAGCCAAGGCCCGTCGGGCCGAAGGTAACTGCCCTGAACGGGCCATAGAAATAGTCGAATAGCACCGCACTCACTGCGGCTTCTGATTGGGGGATCATGAAGCAAGACACCGACTACGACATCTTCGACCACGACTTCGTTGTCGACCCGAACGCAACCTTTGACGCCGTTCGCGAATCCGATTGCCCCATCGTACACTCGTCAAAGTGGGGTGGGTCGTGGATGCCAACGCGCTACGACGACATCGTCGCACTTGCCCAAGAACACGACGTGTTCACCTCGCGCGAGATCATCGTTGTGCCACCGCCTCCTGGGCAGGCCGAAGGTCCGTACGGGGGCGTGAAAGCGCCGCCCATCACTTCTGATCCACCCGATCATCATTGGCACCGACGCGCAATACTTCCGGTTTTCTCACCTCAGTCGGTTGCGAAATACGAAGTCGGCATGCGCGAATTCTGCAACGGACTCATCGACGGATTCATCGAGAAGGGTCGTGCCGATGCAGCTGCCGATTACGCGCAGCGCATTCCCGTGAACGTCATCGCGCAAATGCTCGGCGTTCCGATCGACATGTCCGAACAATTCACCGAATGGGTTCGCGGTGCACTTGAAGCGGGATTGACGAACCCCGAGTTGCGCCGCGCAAACCGACTTCAGATCATCGAGTTCTTCGTGGGGCAAATCAACGACCGTCGAGCGAATCCGCGCGAGAACGATCTCATTACCGATCTGTTGGCACTTCGGGTCGATGGCGAGCCCGCACCCGACGACTACGTGATTGGCGTATGCAATCTCATGCTCGTTGCAGGTGTCGACACAACATGGTCGGCAATCGGTTCGTCGTTGTGGCACCTTGCCGGACACCCCGAGCATCAACGTCAACTGCGCGAGAACCCGAACCTTTGGCCGACGGCGATCGAAGAGTTCCTTCGCGCATACGCGCCCGTCACGATGGCGCGCATCGTCGATCGCGACATCGAATTTCAGGGCTGCCCGATGCAGGCCGGAGACCGCGTGCTCATGACCTTCCCGGCGGCCAACCGCGACCCTCGTCAATTCGAGCGGCCCGACGAAGTGATTCTCGACCGTCAGAACAACCGTCACGTTGCTTTCGGGGCGGGTATCCACCGCTGTGCAGGTTCGAATTTGGCCCGTCTCGAACTACGGGTGGCCCTGCAAACGTGGCTCGAGCGGGTTCCCGAGTTCAGGTTGGTCGACCCAGCATCGGTGACCTGGGCCGGCGGCCAGGTGCGTGGGCCTCGCCGTTGCCTCGTCTCGTTCTGACGCTGACTTCCGTGCGGCCGAAAAAGTAGAGTCGGCTCAGCAACCACTCGTTGGAAAGAGGGGCACAACATGGTTCACGTTCCCACCCGCGGTACTTTGCCCGCGCGCGTCGGCCCACAGGTGCAAACCATGCCCGCATACGGCCCGCGCAAGATGTCGCGGAACGCGTACACCGACCCCGTGCAGTACGAGCTCGAGCGCGAGCATGTGCTCAACAAGCATTGGATCCTCGGCGGTCACGCATCAACCGTGAAGAACCCCGGCGACTGGATGTCGTTCGAGGGCCACGGCGAGACGGTCATCATCACGCGTCAACCCGACGGCTCGCTCGCCGCTTTTCACAACGTCTGCATGCACCGCGGTCCGTCGTTCGTGCCCGAAAAGACCGGTTGCAAGGCGCGTCGCTTCACCTGCCCGTATCACGGATGGGTGTACGACACGACCGGCAAGTTGGTTGGCGTCCCCGAGCGCGAGGATTTCTCGGAAGAGCACTTGAAAGACGTTCGCGCGCCGAAGGTCGCCGTCGAAGAGTGGGGCGGCTGGGTGTGGATCAACTTCGCCGGCGACGATGCGATGCCCCTGGAAGAGGGCCTCGGCGCTGAAATCATGGCCGACCTTGGCGCCTTCAAGATGGAAGACATGGTGCTCCACGAAGTTGTCGAGTGGGACGTGCCCGTGTCGTACAAGGCCATCGTCGACGGCTTCAACGAGATCTATCACGTCACCGAGTTGCATCACGTCGCACCCGAGTTCACGAAAGCCTGTCGCAAGGCGGCGTTCCACGTGGTGGGCGACAACTACATGTGTTTCGTGCCGAAGCCCGAAAACATGGACAAGTGGGACGAGAACTACGACCACCACCAGTGGGCGATTTGTCACTACGTGATCTTCCCGAACACTGTCTTCAACTGCAACCCCGAGCACATCCAGGTGTTCAATCCGATTCCGCTCGCGGTCGATCGCACTCGCTTCCTCTGCTGGCAAATCCATTACCCCGGCGACATGAACGACCCCGACTATGCGAAGTACTACGAGCGCATGGAGCGCCTCTGGGCCGGTCTGAAAATCGTGGTGGGGGAAGACATCATGATCTACGAGCAGCTCAAGCGCACGAAGAACTCGTCCTTCTACAAGGAGCACATCCTCTCGGATCACGAGTGCAAGATTCACCGCTATCACGAGACGATGGCGCTGAAAATTGCCGGCCGCGGCTGAGCTTCCGCGACGTTTGGCACACCTGACGGATGTGCCGGGGCTTGTTTTCCCTCGTGGGTCTGCCAAAATATTCCCGTAGTCAATTTTGGCTAGAAGGAGGGAAATCATGGTTCACGTCCCCACCCGTGGAACTCTGCCTGCGCGCGTCGGCCCCCAAATTCGCACGATGCCCGAATACGGACCGCGGAAGATGTCGCGCGATGCGTACACCGATCCGGTGCAGTACGAGCTCGAGCGCGAACATGTGCTCAACAAGCACTGGATCCTTGGCGGCCGTTCCGCCGACTTCCCGAACCCGGGCGACTGGATTTCATTCGAAGGCCACGGCGAGACGATCGTCATCACGCGTCAGCCCGACGGTGGCGTTGCGGCCTTTCACAACGTGTGTCAGCACCGCGGGCCCTCGTTCGTTTCGGAACTGAAGGGCTGCAAGGCCCGTCGATTCACCTGCCCGTATCACGGATGGGTGTACGACACGAACGGCAAGTTGGTCGGCGTCCCGGAGCGCGAGGATTTCTCGGAAGAGCACCTGAAGGACGCCCGCGCGCCGAAGGTTGCCGCAGAAGAGTGGGGCGGCTGGGTGTGGCTGAACATGCTCGGCGATGATGCCCCCTCGCTGGCCGAAGGCCTCGGAGCCGACATCATGGCCGACCTCGGTGCATACCGCATGGAAGAGATGGAGCTGTACGAGGTTGTCGAGTGGGACGTCCCCGTGTCGTACAAGGCCATCGTCGACGGTTTCAACGAGATCTATCACGTCACCGAGTTGCACCATTCGCCGCCCGAGTTCACGAAGGCCTGCCGCAAGGCCGCATTCCATATTTCGGGCGACAACTACATGTGCTTCGTGCCGCGACCCGCGCACCTCGACAAGTGGGACGAGAACTTCGACCATCACAAGTGGGCGATTTGTCACTACGTGATCTTCCCGAACACGGTGTTCAACTGCAATCCCGAACACATTCAAGTGTTCAATCCGATTCCGCTTGCAGTTGATCGCACACGCTTCCTCTGCTGGCAACTCATCTACCCGGGCGACAAGACCGACCCCGAGTACCTCGACTACTTCAACCGCATGTCCGAGCACTGGGACACGCTGAAGGGTGTCGTGGGCGAAGACATCGCGATCTATCAGCAACTCGAGCGCACGAAGAACTCATCGTTCTACAAGGAACACATCCTCTCGGACCACGAGTGCAAGATTCACCGCTACCACGAAACCGTCTCGCTGAAGATTCGTGGGAAGAATTGGAGTGACGTCGAGAACTAGACGTCGGCGAACAACCTAGAGATACGTGCGTGCCTCGGCGATTGCCGAGGCATGTTCGTTTACCACGATGGCGTGCATGCCCATTCGTCGGGCGACGTCGACCATGTGTTGGCCGTCGTCGAGGTACAGCACCTCGTCGGGTTGCATACCCGACATTTCGAGCGCCCGGAGAAAGATGCCTTCACCGGGCTTGCGGAGGCCCGACGCGCACGAGAAGACGACCGTATCGAAGCGTTCGATCGGGTCGGTGTAGGTCGCCCAGATGGGCAGCCATTCTGCGACGACATTCGAAATCAGGCCGACATGACGGCCGGTCGAGCGAACTTCGTCGACGAACGCATTCATTCCATCGTGTCTCGTCATGAAACGGAACATGCTGTTCGGAGCCTCATGGTGGAGCAACTTGCGAATCTCTTCTCCAATGTCGCCCGTCACGGCGAGGAATTCATCGAAGGTGATCTCGCCGCGCTCGAGGCGATGCGATGGATTGTTGGGGGTGTCGTCGGCCGTGAACATTTCGCGCATCGTCGGCCCGATGGCTGCAAGGTCGACACCGCTGTGGCGCGCGGCCTCGGGAATGGCGGTCGAAACCGCAGTCGTGAGGACCCCGCCCACGTCGAAGAAGACTGCGCGGATGTTCTTCTGAGGAGACGCCACTCGGCGAGTGTTGCACAAACCGCCCGGCGTCAATGGTTCGGAATGTTCAGAAGTCGACGTGCGCTGGCTATCGCCTCGTCGTGGTCATCGACCCAGATCGTCCGCAATCCAATGGCGGCCGCCGCTTTGATGACTTCGGGGGAGTCGTCGATCAGTACGGCCTCGTCCGGTTTCACGTCGAGTGCGCCGAGTGTGAAGTCAAAGATGGCGCGGTTCGGCTTGCGCATACCGATGACGCACGAATAGACCACCGAGTCGAATCGGCCGACGTGGTTGGTGATTTCGTCCCAGCGAACCAGGTACTCGTTGAATATGTTCGACACGATTGCCGTCTTGTAGCCAGCGACTCTCGCCTCATCAACGAGTTGATGCATTCCCGAGTGCGAAGTCATGTTGTTGTGCAGCGAGTCGGGAGAATCCGGGTGCAGCAATTGCCATACGGCGTGTCGAGAATCGCCCAAGGTCGCAAGAAAGTCGTTCATCGACATTTCGCCCCGTTCGAGTTTGTGCGAAGGGTCATCGCCATCGTGGCCGCCGATGAATGTCTCACGAAAATGCCGACCCGCGTCGGCAACATCGACGACACCGCGGGCGGCAATGATGTCGAGTGTCTCGCGCAGCGGAACGGTGAGTACTCCTCCGACGTCGAAAAGAACGGCTCGTATCCCTGTTTCGCGGGCCATCCAACGAGTGTGTCACGTGAGGCGATGGGGGCGGGAGCCGATGGCAGTTAGTGTGAGTTCCGGGATGGGGGCGACCATGGAACATGTCGACGTCGTGATCGTCGGAGCCGGATTGTCGGGTATCGGTGCTGCGTATCACCTGATGACACGGTGTCCCGACCGGTCGTTCACCATCCTCGAGGGCCGTGGCGACATCGGTGGTACGTGGGACTTGTTCCGCTATCCGGGCGTGCGGTCGGACAGTGACATGCACACGCTCGGTTTCTCGTTCAAGCCATGGACCCACGAAAAGTCCATCGCCGATGCCGGTGCAATCATGGACTATCTCCGCGAAACCGTGCGCGAATACCGCATCGAAGAACGCATCCAATTCAACACGCTGGTCGCTGCGGCATCGTGGTCGACGGCCGAGTCACGGTGGACCCTCTCCGTGCGCGACGCAAAGACCGGTGAGTCACGATCCGTTTCATGCAATTTCCTCTACATGTGCTCGGGTTACTACAGCTACAAGCGCGGTCACGAGCCCGAATTTCCGGGGCGTGATCGATTCCGGGGAAAGGTCATCCACCCGCAGAAGTGGCCAGAGGACTTCGACTATTCGGGCAAGCGGGTGGTGGTCATCGGTTCGGGTGCCACGGCCGTCACCATCGTGCCGGCCATGGCGGATCGGGCGGCTCATGTGACGATGCTGCAACGCACCCCGACGTGGATGGTTTCGCGTCCCGACGTCGACCCGTTTGCAAACCGACTTCGCAAGGTGTTGCCACCCCGTGTGGCCTATGCGGTCACGCGGCTACGGAACACGACGATGCAGCAAATCGTTTACGGCAGATCTCGCACGCAACCTGAAAAGGTTCGCGAACATTTGCTGGGACTGCTGCGCAAAGAGTTGCCCGAGGGCTACGACATCGACAAGCACTTCACGCCCACATACAACCCGTGGGATCAGCGACTGTGTCTCGTGCCGAACAGCGACTTCTTCCGTGCCATCAAGGCCGGAAAGGTGGATGTCGTCACCGACACGATTCATACGTGGACCGAATCCGGCGTCGAGTTGAATTCCGGTCAAACTCTCGTAGCCGACGTCATCGTGACGGCAACGGGTCTCGAATTGGTGACGCTCGGTGAGATGGAGTTCACGGTTGACGGCGCTCCCGTCGATTTTTCGCGAACCTGGACGTACAAAGGACTCGCATATTCGGGCGTTCCAAACCTCGTTTCCACGTTCGGCTACATCAATGCCTCGTGGACTCTTCGCGCCGACCTCACATCGGAATACGTGTGCCGGCTGCTCAATCACATGAAGCGAACGGGGAAGGCCACCTGCGTGCCGACGTTGCGGACATCGGACCAAACGATGCCTGCTCGGCGCTGGATCGAAGATTTCACACCGGGCTACATGGAACGCGTGATGCACTTGTTCCCGCGGCAAGGTGATCGTGAGCCGTGGATCAACCCACAGAATTTCAAGCGAGACAAAAAGATGTTCCGTAAGGGGCCAATTGATGATGGGGTGATGATCTTTGGCTGACGCAGATCGCGTAGAACTTCTCGAAGGTATCCGTACCACGCGAGCCATTCGGCGTTACACCGACGAACCGGTCACCGAGAGCGCATTGCGCGACATTCTCTTTTCTGCGACACGTGCGCCGAGCGGATCCAACCGTCAACCCTTCCGCTTCATGGTGTTTACCGACACGCCTCGAGCGATCGAAGTCAAGACGTTGATCGCCAACGGTGCGCGCGAGATTTGGGGCGGCAAACGAACGAACGAGGGCTACGACGAGGGAAGCGGCAAACGTCCCGATTCGCCCAAGGCACGGATGGCCCAGACAATGGAGCACTACGTCGACAATTTCGCCAGCGTGCCCGTGCTCATCCTCGCCATCAATCTGCGTTACCGCGGCAAGGTGCACATCGAAGGCGCATCGATCTATCCGGCCTGCCAGAACCTTCTCCTGGCCGCCCGTGGTCTCGGCTACGGTGGCGCTCTGACGGCCTTCCACGCGCCCGTAGGGGCCGAATTGACCGCCTTGTTGGGTCTTCCCGAGCACGCCCAGATAGCCGCCACCATCACGCTTGGCCGGCCAGCCGGTGGTCACGGCCCGGTGCGACGGGCCCCCATGGCCGAGCTCGTTTTCGGCGACACCTGGGGCGAGTCGCCAACGTGGGCGGTCGACCCCGAGGGCACCCGTTTCACGGCAAAAATGCCCCTCTGAGGATTACGAGAGATCGCGGCCGATCAGGCGCATGAACTCCATGCGCGTGGGGCCGGCTTCGAACTGTCCGCTGAATGACGAAGTGGTGGTGACGGAGTTCTGCTTCTGGACTCCGCGCATCATCATGCACAGGTGCTGAGCTTCAACGACGACGGCGACGCCGAGTGGGTTCAACGCGTCGACGAACGCCTGACGAATCTGGTCGGTCAAACGTTCCTGCACCTGGAGGCGCCGTGAGACTGCATCGACGGCGCGGGCGACCTTCGACAGGCCGGTGATCCATCCGTTCGGGATGTAGGCAACGTGCGCCTTGCCGAAGAAAGGAATCATGTGGTGTTCGCAAAGGCTGTACATCTCGATGTCCTTCACGATGACCATCTCGCGAATGTCTTCGGCGAAGCGGGCGCTCTGCAAGATTTCGACGGGGTCGAGGCCGTAGCCATGCGTGAGGAACTGCATCGATTTGGCCACACGTTCGGGTGTCTTGAGCAAACCTTCGCGGTCGGGATCTTCACCGAGTTCTGTGAGTGCCGTGCGGTACGCAGCGCAAAGGTTGCGGGTCGTGTCTTCGTCGTACTCGCGGATCTCGCGGTAAGCCATGGCGGGCTCCTCTGTGGTGCTGGCTAGATGTCGGCGGGGTACTGCACGATATTGCGCGGTGTTTCACCGAGTGTGATCTGTAGATCGAGGGATTGGGGAATGTGCGGACGAAGCAAACCGTGGATGACGATTGCGATGTTTTCGGCGGTGGGGTTGACGTTGGCGAACTCGGGAACGTCGAGGTTCAGGTTCTTGTGGTCGAAGCGGTCGAGAACGTGTTCCTTCACAACGGCACTGAGAATTCCCAGGTCGATCACGTAACCGGTGACCGGGTCGACCGGGCCCGCCACGCGGACAGTCAGCTCGTAGTTGTGTCCGTGGTAGTTGACCCCGTTGCACTTGCCGTAGAGGCGGGCGTTTTCTTCGTCGCTCAGCGCAGGATTGTGAATGCGATGTGCGGCATTGAAGTGCTCGTGCCGGATGACAGCAACGCGTTTGGTCATGCCTTTGCGAGGCTACTGGACGATTTTTACCCCGCCACCGGGATGCGACGAGACCCACTCTTCGATGGCGTCAACTGCTGCTGGCGCGGGCATGGCGAGCACCCAACCATTGTGGGTGTCGTGTGCACCGTCGATGACTTCGCACACGACCCGGGCGACATCGATGGGTTGGAACACCGCCAACTTT
>JBEBAF010000134.1:0-5372 GCA_041159045.1 Actinomycetota bacterium | reverse complement strand
AGCGTCGCCGACGCCTAGATTGGTGACATGAAGGCAGCGATCCTCGTCGAAAGTCTCACCGGTAACACCTGGAAGGCGGCCGAGAAGATCGGCACCGACCTCCAGCAGGCGGGATGGTCGATCGTCGGCCTGAACCCCGTGCGCAAGCCCGACCATGGTGCAATCCAGCAGGCCGACGTCGTGTTGGTCGGCACCTGGGTGCACGGTTTGTTCGTCGTTGGTCAGGCACCGTGGGGGATTGGCGGCATCGCCAAACTTCCCGCGATGCGCGACAAGAAGGTCGCTGCGTTCTGCACGTTTGCGTTGAACCCGGGCAAGACGCTCGATGTCATGACCCGCACTCTCGAAACACGTGGCGCCGAAGTGATCGGTGGACTCGCGTTGCACCGCGCAAAGCTCGACGAACACACCGAAACGTTCGTCGATCGCCTGCTCGGCGCAGTGTCGAATTCGTAGCCGACTTCGTTACGGCTATTTGCCGTCGTTCAGACGCAGGTCGATGTAGAGCGTCTTGCGGTTTTCCACCAGCGGACGAACGTCGTTGGGTCGCGCAAGGTCTTCGATGTCGATCCTCCGGCCGTCGCAGTCGGTGAAGGTCGACGTTTTTTCGACCTGCTTGGCAATGCAGGTTGCCGTGCGATCGGCCGGCCAGGCGTAGAACACTCGCCAGCCAACGGCGGGTTGGTTGCCCTGGTGGTCGAGCACGATGCTGCGCTTGCCGTTGGGGTCGCGCAGGTCGGGGTAGAGGATGGGGCCGTTCGCATTCACCGAGGCGGCCACCTGGTCGACTTGGCCGACGCGGAACGTTTGGTCGCCGAGGTTGGTAATGCGCTCGGGATGGCGCGAGATCAGGGCGGCGGCCCCCCACAGGCCGAGAAACAGCAGACCAAAGAACACGATGCCCGCGACGACGGGCACGACCGCGCGGGCGAGGGGACTGCGGAGCCGGAATCGGGTGTCTGGATTCGCCACCCCCACAGTGTGGCGGGTTGGGGAGATTCGCGCACTACGGCGTAGGGTTTCTTACTTGTGAAACACCCCTACCGAGTAGTCGTCGCGAAACCCGGCCTCGATGGCCACGACCGTGGCGCGAAGACCATCACCCGCGCCCTCCGCGACCACGGTTTCGAGGTCATTTACACCGGCCTGCACCAGACGCCCGAGCAGATCGCCGAAACGGCATTGCAGGAAGACGTCGACGCCGTGGGTCTGTCGTTGTTGTCGGGTGCGCATCTCACCTTGTTCCCTCGCGTGATGGAACAACTGCGCAGCCGCGACCTTGGTGACGTTCTCGTGTTCGGTGGCGGTGTCATTCCCGATGCCGATGCCCGCGCTCTGAAGGAACAGGGTGTCGGTGAAGTCTTCGGCCCCGGTTCGTCGCTCAAGGCAATCTGCCTGTGGTTGGAAACCGAACTCGACAAGCGCGTCGCCGTCTGAGTTTCAAGATCTCGATTAAGTAAGGAGAAAGAGTGGACCTCTTCGAATATCAAGGCAAGCAGTACTTTGCCAAGTTCGGAATCCCGGTATCGGCCGGTGGAGCCGCCGACACGGTTGACGAAGCGGTGAAGGTCGCAGAATCGGCCAAGTACCCGGTCGTCGTCAAGGCGCAGGTTCAGGTTGGTGGACGCGGCAAGGCCGGTGGCATCAAGCTCGCGAACAACGCCGACGAAGTGAAGTTGCATGCGGGGAACATCCTCGGAATGGACATCAAGGGCCACGTCGTCAAGCGCCTGTGGGTCGAGCATGCATCCGACATCGACGAGGAGTACTACGCATCGTTCACTCTCGATCGCGCAGCGAAGAAGCACCTTCTCATGTTGTCGGCCCAGGGTGGCGTCGACATCGAAGAAGTTGCAGAGAAAGATCCCGACGCGATCGTCAAGTTGCACATCAACCCGGTCGAGGGTCTCAGCGAAGCAACGGCAAAGAAGGCCGCAACCGATGCGAAGATCCCTGCCAAGGCACTCGATGGCGTTGCAAAGATCCTCGTGTCGCTCTACAAGTGCTTCACCGAAGGCGACTGTGACCTTGCGGAAATCAACCCGCTCATCCTGAAGCCGACGGGCGAGGTGCACGCGCTCGACGCCAAGGTGTCGCTCGACAACAACGCCGGATACCGCCACCCCGAATGGGACGAGTACCGCGCGACTGAAGAGCTCGACGCGCGTGAGCAGCTCGCACGCGAAAAAGACCTGCAGTACATCGGCCTTTCCGGCACGGTTGGCATCATCGCCAACGGCGCGGGTCTTGCCATGAGCACGCTCGACGTCGTCAACCAAGTCGGTGGCTCGGCTGCCAACTTCCTCGACATCGGCGGCGGTGCGAATGCCGACCAAATGGCTGCCGCACTCGAGGTCATCAACTTCGACCAGAACGTGAAGAGCATCTTCATCAACATCTTTGGCGGCATCACGCGCGGTGAAGAAGTTGCCAAGGGCATCGTCGAGGCGTTGTCACGCGTTGATCTGCGCGCACCCATCGTCATCCGTCTCGACGGAACGAACGCCGAGGAAGGCCGCGACATTCTCGCGAAGGCCGGCATTCCCGAGTCGAAGCTGCAGAGCAAGCCCACCATGCTCGAGGCGGCCCGTGCCGCCGTTGCGATTGCGAACGGAAAGTAGGAACCAGTCATGGCAATCTTCGTCAACGAAAACACCAAGGTCATCGTTCAGGGCCTCACCGGCGGCCAGGGCAAGTTCCACGGTCTGCGTAACCGTGCATACGGCACACAGGTTGTCGGCGGTGTCACCCCCGGCAAGGGCGGTCAAGACGTCGAAGGAATCCCCGTGTTCGATTCCGTCGCCGATGCCGTGAAGGCAACCGGTGCCGATGCATCGTTCATCGCGGTTCCGCCGAAGGCTGCTTCTGCAGCAATCCTCGAGGCTGCCGCAGCCGGCGTGAAGTTCATCGTGTGCATCACCGAGGGCATTCCCGCCCAGGATGAAGCAAAGACCTTCAACACGTTGTTGCGCGACTACCCGGGCGTGCGTCTGCTCGGCCCGAACTGCCCCGGCATCATCAGCCCAGGCAAGTGCAACATCGGCATCACCGCCGGTGAAATTGCGGCGCTTCCGACGGCATCGGGCCCGAACGTCGGCATCGTGTCGCGTTCAGGAACGCTCACGTACCAGGCGCTCTACGAACTGAAGCAGCAGGGAATCGGCGTCAGCACGTGCGTCGGCATCGGCGGCGACCCGGTTCCCGGCACATCGTTTGTCGATTGCCTCGCCGAGTTCCAGAAGGATCCCGAAACCCACGCGATCATCATGATCGGTGAAATCGGTGGCTCGGCCGAGGAAGAAGCCGCCGAGTTCATCAAGGCGAACGTCACGAAGCCGATGAGCGCCTACATCGCAGGCGTCACCGCACCGGCCGGAAAGAAGATGGGCCATGCCGGCGCCATCGTCTCCGGAGGCAAGGGAACCGCACAGGGCAAGATGGACGCGCTGCGTGCTGCCGGTGTGAAGGTGGGTCTCAACCCCACCGAGGCCGGCTCGCTCATGGCGGAAATCGTCAAGGGCCTGAAGTAACCCGATCAGAGTCGACAGTGCCCCGCGCCCTCCTCAGCGTCTACGACAAGACGGGAATCGAGGAGTTTGCGCGGGGCCTTGTCGCATCCGGGTGGCGCATCGTCTCGTCCGGAGGAACGGCGAAGGCTCTGGCTGATGCGGGCATCGCCGTCACAGATGTTGCGGAACTCACCGGTGTGCCGCCGATCCTCGATCATCGCGTGGTCACACTGCACCCGAAGGTGCATGGCGGCATTCTCGCCGATACGTCGAAGTCACACCACGTCGCTGACATGAATGCCCATGGCATCCAAGCGTTCGATCTCGTCGTCGTCAGCCTGTATCCGTTCTCGTCGAAACCAAGTGTCGAGCTGATCGACATCGGCGGTCCGGCGATGATCCGCGCTGCTGCAAAAAACTTCGACAGAGTCGGTGTCGTCGTCGAGACGGCGCAATACGCAGCGGTGCTCGACGAAATCCGGGCCAACGGCAATTTGTCATCTCAAACACGTCGCGCGCTTGCCGCACGTGCTTTCACCGTCACGCGTGACTACGACTCGGCGATCGTCGAATGGTTGACCGACGGCGCGTCGCGTTCGATTCATCTCGAACGCCTTGCTCCGTTGCGATACGGCGAGAACCCGCACCAAGAGGGAACGCTCTTCGACATCGCGGGGTCGAAAGGATGGTGGCGTACCGCGGAGCAACTGGGCGGCAAGGAAATGTCGTACCTCAACGTGTTCGACGCCGACGCTGCGTGGCGACTCGTCAACAGGTTCTCCGATCCCGCGGCCGTTGTGGTGAAGCACGCCAACCCGTGTGGTGTTGCGACGGCCAAGAACATCCACGAGGCGTACGTGCGGGCTCATGAATGCGACCCTGTCAGCGCATTCGGCGGCATCATCGCCCTCAATCGCGAAGTCGATGCTGCGACTGCAAGTTCGATCAACGAAGTGTTCACCGAAGTCGTCGTTGCCCCGGCGTATTCGGCGGAAGCTCTTTCAACGCTGCAACAAAAGAAGAACCTGCGCATCGTTCGTGCCGAAAAACCCAGCGCAGCACAAACCGAATTGCGCAGCGTCAGCGGTGGTGTTCTTGCCCAAACAAGCGATGACGTGAACGATGATCCATCGACCTGGAAGGTTGTCAGTGATCGGCAGCCAACGGCAGATCAGATTGCCCTTGCCGCCTTCGCATGGCAGGTCTGCGCTTCGGTCAGCTCGAATGCCATCACGATTGCGAACGACTCCCGGGCCGTTGGTATCGGTGGGGGACAACAGAATCGTCTCGATGCCGCACGTTTGGCGTGCGAGCGCGCCGGGGCCCGTGCGATCGGCGGGGCAGCGGCAAGCGATGCATTTTTTCCGTTCCGCGACGGCCTCGACATGTTGGTGTCTGCCGGTGTGCAGGTTGTCGTCGAGCCGGGGGGCAGCGTGCGCGACGATGAAGTCATCGCGGCCGCAAATGAACACGGAATCGTGCTGCTCTTCACGGGCGCACGCCATTTCCGTCACTAAACTCGCCTGAAATGGCTCGCATCACCGACTTCCTCGCTGCGGGCCGCACGTTTTCGTTCGAGTTCTTTCCCCCGAAAACCGATGCGGCCCAGTTGTCGCTTGGTCGCACCATTGCCGAACTCGAGGGGCTGAATCCCAGCTTCGTTTCGGTCACTTACGGCGCAGGCGGAAGCACACGTGAACGCACCCGCGACCTCGTCGTCTGGATGCAGAGAGAAACCCAAATTTCGCCGATGGCGCACCTCACGTGTGTCGGCCACACTCGTGCCGACATCAACGAGATTCTCGACACGTACGCGGCCGCCGGAATCGAAAACATCCTCGCCCTCGGTGGCGATCCACCCAC
>JBEBAF010000133.1:0-3237 GCA_041159045.1 Actinomycetota bacterium | reverse complement strand
ACGGGCACGGTGGGTTTTTGAAGATCGAACGTCTTCGCCGCCGTCGACTGCAACTGCGCAGGAGTGTTCTCGCCGTCGTGCAACCGCTGACTCAACACCGCCATGCCTTCGCAACGGCCGCCCTGAATTTGAGCATTCGATGTGTCGATCCAGTGTTTCGCCGCAGGGAACGGCGTGCACGATGTTTCAGTTGATTGAGCACACACCGCTTCCTTGCCGAAAATCGCGATCGCCGTCGTTGCCGTCACGGCATCTTCGGCAACGGGCCCGGCCCAGTTCTCGAACGAGAATCCACCGGAACCCGGCCGCATGCCCGTGTCGGCGCACAGTGCACCCTGAACATCGAGTCCGGCGGCGGTCTCGCCCTTCACGCACGCATCCGTGGAAGATTTCGAGGATGAGCCGCCACCACATCCGGCTACGAAAGCCACCACGACACCAAGGGCAATGAACTTCCGCGTGAACCTGAACATCGTTCCAGTATTGCCCACTACCGTTGCGGCGCATGCGCCCCGACGAAACAGCCCTCACCTACGAGGCCGAGGCGGCGTTCGAGGCAGCGAATCGCACCCGGGCACTCACCCTCGCCGAAGCTCGCGACTGGCTGGAAGAGCTCTGCCGAGCCGAAGACCTCGATACGCCGCACCTCGAGAGGGCCCGACTCGAACGGTCGACCCACGCGGTTGCGCTACCCGACGAATGGTGCGTGCTCGTGGCCGATGTTGCACCCACACAACACACGCTGTTGCACGAATTGGCGCATCTTTCGTGTGCGAACCGCGGACACGGTCGTGAATTCAGAACGGAACTCGTGCGGTTCATGCGCAGATACGTTTCACTCGACCACGCAGCCGATCTTCATGCGCGATTCGTTGCAGCAGAACTGTCGATCGAGCCCTTCAGCGCAACTCGCTAGAGATCACTCGTCGAAGTAGAAGGTGCTCGCACTTTCAGAGTTCGTGCTGCGATGTGCCGAAATCGTCACGCTGTTCGAGGGTCGCGATGGAAGGCTGATGCCGTAGATGTTGCGCGCGCTGACAGTGAACGACACGGTGAGTGCCTGCGTACGCGGTGGGTTGACACGGAGGTAAACGGTTTGTCCGCGAGGGCCACGCGGGATGACCGCGACGGGCGTGTTGCCCTGGTACACCACGATGATGTGTTCCGTGAGCGTGGTGCGCGATGCCGGATCGTCGACCCAGGTGAGCGTGATCAAGCGGTTGTCAGAGTTGTAGGCGGCAACCACATTGGTCGGCACACCGGGCAGGATGCGCGGCCGCGGAATCGTCGTGGTCGGGGCGGATGTCGTTGTCGGAGCCGCAGTTGTTGACGGAGCAGCGGTGGTTGACGGAGCAGCCGTGGTCGAGGAACCAGGTGCAGTCGTTGTCGGCGCATTCGTCGTCGACGAGCCAGGAGCAGTGGTTGTCGGGGCGACCGTGGTTGTCGGAGCCGTGGTGGTCGGCGCAACGGTCGTTGTCGGGGCCACTGTGGTGGTCGGCGCAACAGTTGTCGTCGGTGCGGCCGTCGTGGTGGTGGAAACCGGCGCAGCAATCGACGCGTAGAGCAACTTGTTCGGCGAACCAACGCCGGGACCGGAGACCACGTCGGCGGTCGAAGCATCGAGAATCGCCGTGGTTGCTTGAGCCGGTGTGGCCGACGGATTCAGCGAGAGATAGCGGGCTGCAGCGCCGGCAACGTGAGGACTGGCCATCGACGTTCCACTGAGCGTGGCCGTTGCGGTGTTGCTTGTGTAGTACGCCGACTTGATCGACGAACCCGGAGCGAAGATGTCGACGCACGAGCCGTAGTTCGAATACGACGCACGCGAATCATCGGATGCAGTTGCACCGACAGTGATGGCCGACGCCGCACTGGCGGGTGAAGCGGTGCATGCATCGGCGTTCGAGTTGCCCGCCGCAACAACGACGGTGATGCCGTCGGCAACCGCACGGTCAACCGCAGCGTTCAGCGATGCACTGGAACCACCGCCAAGGCTCATGTTGAGAACAGCAGGGCCCGAAACGTGGTCGGCCACGGCCCAATCGATTCCGGCAATGACGCCCGACGAAGTGCCCAAACCGGTGCAGTCGAGCACACGCACAGCAACCAGGCTGACGTTCTTCGCGACACCGTATGTCGAACCACCGACAGTGCCCGACACATGCGTGCCATGACCGTTGCAGTCGACCGTATCGCCGCCGAGTGCGTCGTAACCGGCACGGACACGCGACCCGAATTCGGTGTGCGTTGCGAGAATTCCGGTGTCGACGATGTACGCGGTGACACCCGAGCCGTCGGAGTCGTAGGCGTACGAAGAATCAAGTGGAAGTGCGCGCTGATCGATGCGATCGAGGCCCCACACCTGCGAAACGTCTTGTGTGGCCGTTGCCTTCACCTGCATGTCGGGCTCGGCCCACAAGACCTTGCCGCTCTTCAACAGCGACTGCAACGCTGCGGGTTTGAGGTCGATGACCGATCCCTTGAACACTTTGTCGTACTCGAGGCGTTCCTTCGCGCGGCCACCCTTTTCGGTTGACTTCACGAGTGCGTCGATGTCGGACTGACGCATCGAGTCGGCGAATCGCACGACGTAGCGCTTGGCGCCCTTCAAGACCGCGCCCATGTTGTCGCTGTCCATCTTCGGCGCCGCGGAAGCAGCACCCACGGAAACGGACGAGATGGCGACGGCACCGAAAACGAGGCCGGCCAGGGCGAGGACACGGAGGGACTTCATGGGGACATGTCTACTGTCCCGCCGTCGCGATTGCCGAGCAGCGAGCTCGATTCTTAATTACTTGTCGAGTTCGGTGCCCACAACACTGACGAAACTGACGCAAGCACCCGGTGCACCGCCCAAATTATGAGTCAATGCCTTGGTTTTTCCGGCTGCAACGCTCTTGATTTGCCGTGGTCCGGCTTCGCCGCGCAACTGGGTCCAGCACTCGAACAGCATGCGCAAACCCGATGCACCAATGGGGTGACCGAACGACTTCAGACCACCGTCGGGGTTCACGGGCAGTTCGCCATCGAGGTCGTACGTGCCCGAGAGCACTTCCTTCCACGCGGTACCGCGTTCCGCGAAACCGAGGTCTTCCATCAACACCAATTCGGTGGGTGTGAAGCAGTCGTGCACTTCGGCCATTGCCAACTCGGCGCGCGGGTCGGTGATACCGGCCTGTTGGTAGGCATCGTCGGCGCTGTGCACCACTTCATCGAACGTGGTGTAGTCGTACGACG
>JBEBAF010000132.1:0-5307 GCA_041159045.1 Actinomycetota bacterium | reverse complement strand
GAGTTTCACCCATCAAGAAACGATCGACGCCCGCCGCGGCCGCGCGGCCTTCGGCAATTGCCCACACGATGAGGCTCTGTCCGCGACCCATGTCGCCTGCAACAAAAACGCCGTCGACGTTCGTGGCGTAGTCGTCGTTGCGCCTCACGTTGCCGCGTTCGTCGAGTTCGACACCGAGTTGGTCGAGCCAACTCCCCTTTTCTGGCCCGAGGAAGCCGAGAGCAAGGAACACGAGATCGGCGGGAAGTTCGCGATCGGTTCCCTCGACCTTTTCGAACTTGCCGTTGACCATCTTCACTTCGTGAATGAGAAGCGCGCGAACGTTGCCCTCGCCGTCGTCGAGGAATCGCTCGGTGTTCACGCTGTAGATGCGCTCGCCACCTTCCTCATGCGCACTGGCCACGCGATACACCATTGCGTACTGGGGCCAGGGGTTGTTCGCCCCGCGTGTTTCCGGTGGCTTCGGCATGATCTCGAGCGACGTCACCGACTTCGCGCCCTGACGGAGTGCCGTACCCAGACAGTCGGCGCCGGTATCGCCACCGCCAATGATGACAACGTGCTTGCCGTTGGCATCGATCGGATGATTCGCGAGGTCGCCTTCCTGAACCTTGTTCGCAATCGGCAGGTACTCCATCGCCTGATGGATGCCACTGAGCTCACGACCGGGTACGGGAAGATCGCGCCATGCAGTTGCACCACATGCGAGGACGATCGCATCGTTGCTCGCGCGCAACACATCGATGTCAATGTTCTCACCGACGATCGCGTTGGTGCGGAACTCGGTTCCCTCTTCCTTCATCTGGTCGAGTCGGCGATCGATATGTCGCTTTTCCATCTTGAATTCGGGAATTCCGTAACGGAGGAGTCCACCGATGCGATCGGCACGTTCGAGAACCACGACGTCGTGACCGGCTCGCGTGAGTTGCTGCGCAGCGGCGAGACCGGCGGGGCCGCTGCCGATGACGGCGACACGCTTCCCCGTTTTCACCGTGGGCTTCTGCGGGCCAACCCAACCGTTCGCCCATGCGTGGTCGATGATTTCAACTTCGACCTGCTTGATCGACACCGGGTCCTGGCTGATACCGAGAACGCATGCCGACTCGCACGGCGCGGGGCACAAACGACCGGTGAACTCGGGAAAGTTGTTCGTTGCGTGCAGACGGTCGATGGCGTCGCGCCATGCACCGCGGTACACGAGATCGTTCCAGTCGGGAATGAGGTTGCCGAGCGGGCATCCGTTGTTGCAGAACGGAATGCCACAATCCATGCAGCGACCGGCCTGGTGATTCAGCTCTTCGCGATCGAACGGCTTGTACACCTCTTTCCAGTCGCGCAGTCGCACGGGCACTTCGCGACGCTGCGGGCCCTTGCGGCCCCACTTGAGAAAACCGGTTGCCTCACCCACGGGCGGCCTCCATCACTCGTTCGTTGGTTTGTTCTTCGTTCAAGCCCTCGGCCTTTGCCTTGGCGATGACGTTGAGCACGCCGCGATAGTCGCGCGGCATGACCTTGCGGATCTTCGAGATCTCGACGTTCCATCCGTTCAGCAGTCGTTCGGCGACGGCAGAACCGGTGAGACGCTTGTGGTTCTCGATGGTCGACTTCAACCAATTGAGATCGTCGTCGTCGAGTGGTTCGATTTCGACGAGCTCGTAGTTCACGCGCGAGGCGAACTCACCGTCGCGGTCGTACACGTAGGCGATGCCGCCCGACATACCCGCGGCGAAGTTGCGCCCCGTGGGGCCGAGAACCACGACACGGCCACCGGTCATGTATTCGCAACCGTGATCGCCCACACCTTCAACCACCGCGGTTGCACCCGAGTTGCGCACACAGAAGCGTTCACCGACGATGCCACGAAGGTAGATCTCTCCACCGGTGGCGCCGTATCCGATGACGTTGCCGGCGATGATGTTCTCTTCGGCGACGAACTTCGAGCTCGCATGCGGATGGATGATCAAACGACCCCCCGAAAGTCCTTTGCCGACGTAGTCGTTCGCGTCGCCTTCGAGTCGCATTTCGATGCCCTTCGGAACGAAAGCACCGAACGATTGACCGGCCGAACCCGTGAAGTGGATCTTGATGGTGCCGTCGGGAAGACCCGCACCTCCCCACTTCTTCGTCACTTCGCTGCCGAGCATGGTTCCGACCGTGCGGTTCACGTTGTTGATGCGCACCTTCACCTCGACCGACTTGCCATCCATGATTGCCGGCTGACATTCGGCGATGAGTTGGTTGTCGAGTGCCTGGTCGAGCTCGTGGTTCTGACCGACGCTGTGGTGCAGCGTTTGGTTGTAGGGGTTCTCGGCAACCGCAAGAAGCGGCGAGATGTCGAGACCCTGAGCCTTCCAGTGGTCGATCGCTGCGACGGCATCGATGAGTTCGACGTGACCGACGGCTTCCTTGATCGAACGGAAGCCGAGCGCTGCGAGGTGTTCGCGCACTTCTTCGGCGATGAATTCGAAGAACGTGGTGACGAACTCGGGCTTGCCCGAGAAGCGCTTGCGCAGTTCGGGGTTTTGGGTTGCGACACCAACCGGACACGTGTCGAGGTGACACACGCGCATCATGATGCAACCACTGACCACCAGAGGTGCGGTGGCGAATCCGAACTCTTCGGCGCCCAGCAACGCCGCGATGATGATGTCGCGGCCCGTCTTCATCTGTCCGTCCGCCTGAACGACGATGCGGTCGCGTAGTCCGTTCAGCATCAGGGTTTGCTGAGCTTCGGCGAGGCCGAGTTCCCACGGTGCGCCTGCGTGCTTCAGCGAGGTGAGCGGCGATGCGCCCGTACCGCCGTCGTGGCCCGAAATGAGCACAACGTCGGCCTTCGCCTTGCTCACGCCGGCAGCAACGGTACCGACGCCAACTTCGGCGACGAGTTTGACGTGCACGCGTGCGGCGGGGTTCGAGTTCTTCAGGTCGTGAATGAGCTGCTTCAGGTCTTCGATCGAATAGATGTCGTGGTGCGGTGGCGGCGAAATGAGGCCGACACCCGGCGTGCTGTGACGCGTCTTTGCCACCCACGGGTACACCTTGTGACCGGGAAGCTGGCCGCCTTCGCCGGGCTTTGCACCTTGGGCCATCTTGATCTGAAGATCGTCGGCATTGACCAGGTATTCGCTGGTGACGCCGAAGCGACCCGATGCCACCTGCTTGATGGCAGAGCGCTTCGAATCACCGTTCGGTAGCGGCAGGAAGCGTTCGGCGTCTTCGCCGCCTTCGCCCGTGTTGCTCTTGCCGCCGATGCGGTTCATCGCGATGGCGAGGGTCTCGTGTGCCTCGGCCGAGATCGAGCCGTAGCTCATGGCGCCCGTGGAGAATCGCTTGACGATCTCGCTGACGGGTTCGACTTCCTCGATCGGCACTGCCGGACGTACGCCCGTCTTCAAGTGAAAGAGACCGCGCAACGTTGCGAGCTCGCGTGACTGGTCGTCGACCGCGGCCGTGTACTGCTTGAACAGGTCGTAGCGACCCGAGCGCGTGCTGTGCTGCAGGCGGTACACCGTTTCCGGATTGAAGAGGTGGTACTCGCCTTCGCGGCGCCACTGGTATTCGCCGCCGAGCTCGAGCTTGCGGTGTGCGCGCTCTTCCGGACGGGCGGGGTGCGCCGTTGCATGCCGCGCCGCAACTTCGATTGCAACTTCGTCGAGCCCGATGCCACCGAGGCGCGACACGGTTCCGGTGAAGAACTCGTTGACGAGATCGTTCGACAATCCGATGGCTTCGAAGATCTGCGCGCCGGTGTACGACGCAACGGTTGACACGCCCATCTTCGACATCACCTTGAGCACACCCTTGCCTGCGGCCTTGATGTAGTTCTTGCGAGCCTTCGCCGGATCGACACCACCCAGGCCGTGCAAACCAAGTCCGCCCTCGTTCAGGATCATGTCGTCGATCGACTCGAAGGCGAGGTACGGGTTGATTGCTGCCGCGCCGTAGCCGATGAGAAGCGCCATGTGGTGCACCTCGCGCGCGTCGCCGCACTCGACGATCAAGCCGACGAGTGTGCGCTTCCTTTCGCGGATCAAGTGGTGATGCACCGCACTGGTCAGCAGCAACGACGGAATCGGCGCGTTGGCCTCGTCGCTGTTGCGATCGGAGAGGACGATGATGCGCGCACCGGCATCGATTGCTTCGACCGTCTCCGCGCGTACACGGTCGAGTGCCTCGCGCAATGCGGGTCCCCCACCGGCAACGCGGTACAGACCACTGATCACAGCGGAAGCAAGGTGCGGCATGTTGCCGTCGTCGTTGATGTGAATGATCTTGGCAAGGTCGTCGTTGTCGATGATCGGGAACGGCAATTCGAGCTGACGACAAGCGTCAGGTCCTTCTGCAAGGAGGTTGGCCTCGGGTCCGACGGTGCGGCTGACCGCAGTGACGACCTCTTCACGAATCGCGTCGAGCGGCGGGTTGGTCACCTGTGCGAACAACTGCTGGAAGTAATCGAACAACAAGCGCGGACGCTTCGACAGCACGGCGATCGGCGTGTCTGTGCCCATCGAACCGATCGGCTCGAGCGCGCTCTTGGCCATCGGTGCGACGATGATCTTCAACTCTTCGTGCGTGTATCCGAACACCTGTTGACGACGCAGAACACTGTCGTGGCTGTACACGACGTGTTCGCGGTCGGGAAGTTCGTCGAGAGACACCATCCCTTCTGCGAGCCATTCCTCGTACGGCGCGGCTGCGGCAAGGTCGGCCTTCACTTCTTCGTCGTCGATGATGCGGCCCTGCGCGGTGTCGATGAGGAACATGCGGCCGGGCTGCAGGCGCGTCTTTTTCACGATGCGCGCTGGGTCGATGTCGAGAACCCCTACTTCGCTGGCCATGACCACGAGATCGTCGTCGGTGACCCACACGCGACTCGGGCGCAGACCGTTGCGGTCGAGCACCGCACCAATGACGGTGCCGTCGGTGAACGCCACGCTGGCCGGGCCGTCCCATGGCTCCATCAATGCGCTGTGGTACGCGTAGAAGGCCCGCTTCTTCGGGTCCATGCGATCGTTGTTTTCCCACGCCTCGGGAATCATCATCAGCACCGCGTGCGGCAGCGAACGGCCACCCAAGTGGATGATCTCGAGTACTTCGTCGAACGACATCGAGTCGGATCCGCCGGTCGTGCAAATCGGGTACGCGCGATCGAGGCCCGGCAACAGATCGCTGTGCATCAAAGACTCGCGTGTGCGCATCCAGTTGCGGTTGCCCTGCACGGTGTTGATTTCGCCGTTGTGCGCAATGAATCGGTACGGGTGTGCGAGTGGCCACGAGGGGAACGTGTTCGTGCTGAAACGGCTGTGC